>CAWUNX010000026.1:0-17359 GCA_963923905.1 uncultured Methylocucumis sp. | reverse complement strand
ATACGACTATAAGTCATTGATAAGTAAGCTTACCTGTGACTAATGAGAAGTTACGGTGATTTCAAGCTAACTTTAACGTCATAAGCTATTATTTAGGCCAGTAAATCGCAGGCGATTTCTTTTCTAGTATTTGGCACAACAACACCAAACCAATGAGGTCAATATGGCACAGCAGGGCACCGATAACGGCGAACAATTAAACGGCACCACAGGCAACGACGAAATAAATGGCTTAGGCGGCAACGATTTAATATTGGGTAATGAGGGTAATGATGAGTTAAGCGGTGATGACGGAAACGATGAGTTAAGAGGTGGTGATGGTAATGACACGCTAGAAGGAGGTAATGGCGGCGATAGGCTTATCGGTGGCAGTGGTAATGATGTTTTCGTGGTTAACTTAGAAACGACTGCGGCGAGTAATGAGATTTCAGATTTTGCAGTTGGCAATGACCGTATTGATTTAACAAAACTGCGTATTGCCGATTTTGCCACTATACAAGCGTTAATCGGTAATATTGGCAGTACCGATAGTGGTTTTGGTATTTATCGTAACGATGTTTGGCTGTCAACGTTTGTGGTTAATGTGCGCCAAGATGAGTGGTTAGCAGCAGATTTTATTTTTTCGACAGCCGTCAGCAATGACACCGTAGGCGGTAGCACGCTAAAAGACTATTTGTTCGGTGGCTTAGGTAATGATGTTATCAATGGCGGCTTAGGCGATGACCGATTATTTGGTGAAGGCGGTAATGATACGTTATACGGCAATACCTCAACGGCATCAAATGTCGCCTCAGATGGTTTTGATGTGTTATACGGTGGGGACGGTAATGATAAATTATTTGGCGGTAGTCAAGCTGACCAGTTGTTTGGTGGTGACGGTGATGATGTATTAAACGGCGGTGAAGATTCTGATTTTATGACCGGTGGTTTAGGTGCTGATACTTTTGTTATGACAGCAGGTACGACGTATCAAAGCGATAGCATTACCGATTTTGAGTTAAGCCAAGATAAATTAAATGTCGCGGCGTTAGGTATTGCCGAGTTTGATACGATAAAAGCGCTAAGCAGTGCGTCGGTGAGTAGTAGTTTAGTGTTAATTGCTCATGTGAATGGTAAAGATTCACTGATGTTTTTTAACAGTGTGTTACCCGGTAGCTTAGCTGCCGATAATCTTATTTTTTCAACAGTTAACAGCAACGATACTAAAACTGGCGATGATAATGCTAACGACTTATTTGGTGGTTTAGGCGAAGATAAATTATCCGGTGGCTTAGGCGCTGACCGCCTATTCGGTGAGCAAGGCGATGATATGCTGTATGGCAATACCGCCGCTAATGCTATCGGTAGCGATAGTGACGGTAAGGACTTGCTGTATGGTGGCTCTGGTAATGACCAGTTGATCGGTGGCGGTAGCAATGATTCGTTATACGGTGGTAGCGGCAACGATACGTTAACTGGCGGTACAGGCGGGGATTATTTAGACGGTGGTTTAGGTAACGATACAGTGAGCTATGTTAATTCAGCGGTAGCAGTAACGGTTAGGCTGTTTATTAATTCTGCAACTGCGGGTGATGCAAGCAGCGATACTTTGAGCAACATCGACAATATCATTGGTAGTAAACAAGACGGTGACCAACTTATTGGTAATGCTAGCGCTAATATTTTAGACGGCTCTAGCGGTGCGGATTATTTAAGTGGTCGTGAAGGTAACGATGTGTATTTCGTTGATAACAGTGGCGATATAGTTACTGACCGTGTGGGTATTGATACGGTGAATAGCAGTATTAGCTATAGCTTAACGGCTGGTTTAGAAAATTTAACATTATTAGGTAGCGGTAATCTTAGTGCAACTGGCAATGACTTAGCGAATACGATAACTGGCAATTCTGGCAATAACACGTTAACCGGGGGGGCAGGTGCCGATAAATTTGTATTTAATAGTCTTAAAGGAACCGACACCGTTATTGATTTCAATGCGGATGACAGTTTATTGTTCAGTCAAGCCGCACTTCAAATTGGTGATGGTGATACGCAATTAGAAGCCGGTATCATTATCTCATCGGGAACAGGCGGTTTTTCAGCAAAAGCAGAGCTTGTCATCGTGCAGCAAGACATTTCTGGTGCGATTGATGAAGCTAAAGCTGCGAATGCCATTGGCTCAGCGAATAGCGCTTACGAAGTCGGTGATAGCGTATTATTTGCTGTTGATAATGGCGATGTCACCGCGTTATTAGTCTTCACTGCCGCCGATGCTAATGCTAACGTTAGTGCGCAAGAGCTAAATCTTATTGGCATTATCGACAATAATTCGTCAACACAGTTATCTGATTATGGATTAATCGCTTAAGTAGACAAAGCCAAGACTGTGTAGCGTCTTGGCTTTTATCCTAGTGCTTTAACTCCCGCAGTTCCATGTGGTACGCAACGTTGTGATTTGCGTCGTTAAGGTGCTGGCTTGATTGCCTGTCACATAATGATTAGATGCGGGCGTACCGGTGGTATCAATTCGCGTTAATGCTTTAGTCAATTGCTGGCAGGCTTGCTGGTTTTGGTTTTGTGCGCGATATTGAGCGGCGGTAATAAATTGATTGCGTAAAGCCACTGATTTATGGACCGCTAAGGTGTTGCTATTGACATAGGTTAAGCCACCGCTATCGAGTTGCTGGTCAAAAAAATTCACTAAGGTTTTGATAGCATTAGGCACAGTAACAATACGCTCATACGCCCCGGCATCGCATTGCTGGCTAGCAGGCTGCGGTCTAGCGATACCACGTTGGTCTGTTGTTAAACACGCAGTCGTGACTAAATCTTTAGCGAGGCTAGCCGCTGGAAAGGCATGAGTCAGCGTTGCGCCGCCATTATCAAGCAGCGGAGCAAGTTTAGGGTCGCCTACATGAACGGCGTTACAGGTACCGTCTTCGATGATGCTATTGCCCGTTAGCGTTAATGTGCCATAGTTTCTATGCGAATAACAATCTGCGCCACCGTTACTGTTGGCGATAATGCTATTCGTTAAAGTCAGTTGCCCTGAGTTATTAATACCGGCCACATTACCGTAGCCCGTGGAGTTATTGGATAAGGTGCAATGTTCAAGGGTTAATGAACCGCCATTACTAATTCCGCCTGTGCCCCAGTTTTCTATATTACGGTTACCTGACACGGTGCTGTTTCGCATCACGAGTGTACCACTGTTGCCTATACCGCCTACGCCGCCGTTTAAGGCGCGGTTAGCAGAAATCGTTGAATTATTAATTTCGGCGACAGCTCCGGGTAAATTAAGAAGTCCACTACCACGTTCGCCGGTATTATTACTAACGGTACTATTAGTTAAAGTTAAATGGCTGCCGTATAAACTAGCGATACCACTGCCATTTGAACCGGTGCCTAATAATGTGTTACCGGTAATCGTGCTGTTATTAAGCGTTAATTGCCCGGAATTGCGTATACCGCCACCATATTGATAATTAGATGCAATATGTCCGCCGCTGATTTTTAACTTATTTAAGGTTAGTTGACCGCTGGCTGCGATATGAAATAAACGAAAATTCGGAGTTTCGTCTGTTTGTGAGCGTCTTATCGTGGCTTGATTGCCGTTAATAGTGATTTCGCTGGTTATAGAAGGCAAGCCATTAGGGCCAAATGTATGGTTATTTACCGTCGTCAATACATAATTTTTCTTAGGCGCTAAGTTAATCACATCAGCGCCATTGCCACTTGCGCAGCCACCGTCGCCGTCGGTGTCAGTATCAGTATTGGCATTGTTTATCGCATTAACTAATGTACAGTTGGTATTAACATTAATCGTGGTTGCATAACTATAGCTTGTCGCTAGCGACAATGCTAAAACTAAGGCTTTGCGATGAAAGGGTAAGCGTGTCATAAATGTACCTCAATATAAAAGTAGCAAGCGCTTGTGATCAGCAAGCCGTTATCCGAAGAGTGGCATGAGATAAGCAAGTTTGGCAGCACACTCGTATTCCTTCAAGCACAGATTAACCCAAAGTATTGTTATCGCTAGTGCAATATTCACTCTTTTAAAAAATCTATCCTGTCTTGTTGCCTAGACTCAGTAAGTCTACGGGAATGTCGTGTTATTAACAAAAACGATGACAGACTCGTTATTGGCTGTCTTAAAGTCTACAGTTATTGTGTAACTTCTTGATATTTAGCCTGGTTCAGACGCCTGCATTATGGTTTGAAATTTGCTTGTTTCTTGCAAATACAATGTTATCAAACCCTATAACGAGGTGAGTTATGAATAAAATCGGTATTTTCTTTGGTACAGATACAGGCAGTACCCGCTTAATCGCGAAAAAAATTTATAGCATGTTAGGCGAGGGACTGGCGGATAAGCCTAAAAATATTAATCGCGCGAGTGTTAGCGAATTATTGCAGTATCAAGGACTCATTTTAGGTACGCCCAGTTATGGTAAAGGTGATTTACCAGGATTAGCAACAGGTTGTGTCGAAGCAAATTGGGCGGAATTTATGCCCTTGTTAGACGGTGCTGATTTTTCTGGTAAGCGCGTGGCGATTTTTGGCTTAGGCAATCAAGAGCGTTATTCTGATCGCTTTAACAGCTCAATGATGCATTTATATCGCCGATTTTTAGGTTATGGTGCTGAAGTCATTGGACAATGGAGTACCGAAGGCTACACGTTTAACCATTCTCATGCGGTCATAGATGATAAATTTGTTGGTTTGGCATTAGATCAACGTACTCAACCGCATTTAACCGATGAGCGATTAAAACTCTGGTTAGCTGAGATTACGCCACAATTATTGCCTATGGCGGTAGCGGCGTAAGCTAGCGAGTTCTATTCTGTAGCGCTGTGTCAATTCAGCTATACTTTTGCTATTTAATTGTAGCCGTTTTAAAAGTAATGACATTGACGCTAGAAAATCACACGATGGCGAATGCTGCCATTAAGATTAAACAATGGGGACGCGAGCTTGGGTTTCAGCAGGTTGGTATTACCGATACTGATTTAACCACCGCTGAAACCTATTTAATGGCTTGGCTGGCTAAGGGCTATCAAGGTGAAATGGACTATATGCAGCGTCATGGCGTTAAGCGTAGCCGACCTGAGCAATTAATGCCAGGAACGCTACGCGTGATTTCGGTGCGTATGGATTATTTGCCAGAACCCATGAGCGAAATTGATAAAGTATTGCAACAAGCTGATGCTGCTTATATTTCTCGCTATGCATTAGGGCGCGATTATCACAAGTTATTGCGTAAACGTTTACAGCAGTTAATCAATCGCATTAATGAGGAGTTAAAACTATCTTCTAGCGATACGATGCGGGCATTTGTCGATAGCGCGCCAGTGTTGGAAAAAGCCTTAGCTGAAAAAGCCGGTTTAGGTTGGATAGGTAAACACAGTAATCTAATTAACCGGCGCGCGGGTTCTTGGTTTTTTTTAGGCGAAATTTATACGTTTTTGCCGTTACCGCTTGATGAACCAGCTACTGAGCATTGCGGCGCGTGTAGTGCGTGTATCGATATATGCCCAACGCAAGCCATTGTTGCACCTTATCAAGTGGATGCTAGGCGGTGCGTGTCTTATCTTACTATTGAGCATCATGGTGTCATTCCTGAGCCATTAAGACCGTTATTAGGTAACCGTATTTATGGTTGCGATGATTGCCAGTTGGTATGTCCGTGGAATCGGTTTGCGCGTTTAACAGATGAATTAGATTTTCAGCCTAAGCATGGTTTGAATACCGAGCAGTTAATCGCCGTGTTCCAGTGGGATGAAGCGACTTTTTTTGCTAAAACTGAAGGCTCAGCGATACGTCGTATAGGCTATCAACGTTGGTTGAGAAACATTGCTGTGGCTTTGGGTAATGCGCCAAGCTCAGAGTCAGTACGTTCGGCATTGTGGGCTAGAATGAATGATGGTTCTGAATTAGTCAGAGAGCATGTTGCTTGGGCATTAGCCAGGCATGGTTCATAGACGAGGGAGTGTTGCTAGAACACTCCCTGTTTTGCAATTAGTAGAGAATTTTTTCGATTAAGTCGCCTTGGCTATCGCGAGTTTCGACTTTGGCTTTGCTAGAGCTATTAGCAATCCCTAAGATACTGAGTTCGCTAGTACCATTGTTGTTTAAATCCGGTGCGGAACTGATGCTTTTAGGCGTGAAGTCTGGTCCTAACACGGTAAAGTTTTTCAATGGCTTTTTATTGCTCAGCGCATCTTTAATCATGACTTTCGGCACATTATTTTGCGTGTCAGTATATAACACGGCGATTTCCACTATGCCATTGCCATTCATATCGGCGACACTTGCAAGACCCGCAGGTGCTCTAAAGTTCGTGGCAAAATCCAATACGCTAATCTCCTCTTTAGTGATGCTGTCTTTGATTTTGACAGTATGCTTACCGTTTCTGAAATTGACATAAAGAGCCGCGATTTCATGCCCGCCGTTATTATTGATATCCGGTATGATAGTTGAGCCTACATACGCGCTTTCACTCCATTCGCAGATAAAACCGACTACGCTAGACGAGGCGCTCTTAACGTCAAACCATTTTCCGTCGGTTGGGTTGGCATTAATCGCTAAATAATCTTCATCTTCTTTATTGGATGGTTCGCTTGAGCTCCAATAATTGTAAGTCCAAGGCTCTTCAGTTTGCCATTGCCACACTCCTTCAGTAGTAGCATCAGAACCACCTAAGTAGTAATAAACATAATAGCCAGTACCATCTAATAAGATGTTGGTAATAAATAAGTTTTCTTGTTCTGATGTGATGGTAGCTAAATGAGCGCTTTGATTTTCGCAGTAAGTTTTGGCTTGGTCGTAAGTGTAATCACGCTCAAAACGTTGGTAAAAATGTTTGTTACCGTCCCAGCGTAGCTTATTAGAATCGGCATGGGCTGGTGTAAATGCTGCGCTTAGCGATAACAGAGTAATGATGCTGGTCAGCAATTTTTCTTTACAACGAAAGGTATGAATAGGCATGGTGACTCCGGGTTTGAGTTAATGTAACTATTTGTCAAGCACTAAGCTTGAGCTGCGACTATTGTAGACGGGTAATTATTAACAAATTGTTAACAAGGCTTTATAAAGAGTTGCTTAAACACTTTGCATTAACGCTAAGCCGTGCTGTTTTAACCATGCGCGTTGCTGTTGGTAGTTAGGTAAATGATGTGCGACTAAACGCCAAAACGCGGGTGAATGGTTTCTTTCTTTGATATGGCATAGCTCGTGTACTACGACATATTCTAAGACTTCTGGCGGGGCCATAATGAGCAGCCAGTTAATGTTAATGTCATTATGAATACCGCAACTGCCCCAGCGGCTTTTTTGCTGTCTAATAATAATCGAGCGTGGCTTAAGTTGATAAGTGGTGGCATGACGTGAGACATAGTGGTGTACTTGTACTTTGGCTTGTTGTTTCAGCCACTGAGTAAGTGCTGTTTTAATCGCGTCATGGGCTTGCTCGTCATTGAGCGAATCGGGTTGTTGTATGATGAAATGGTTATTAAAATGAACTTTAACCTGTTTTTGCTGGGTTAGCGCAATCGTTAAAGGGTAGTGCTGGCCTTGAAAGGGGATTAAGCTACCCGCACTATAACGAATAGGCGTGGGTTGGGCGGGCATTTTGCTTAGCAACTTGCTTTGCGACGCTAAAATCCATTGTTGTTTATCAGATACGAATTTATGCAGATGTTGCTCGGTGACAGCGGGCGGCGCAACGACTTCAATTTTGTTTAAGCTAACAATAATACGAACCCGTGTTGCACGAGGACTGCGGCGTATCAGGTAAGAAAAGGGTAGGGCAGGCACAGTCACTACCATAGCGCTTAGTGAGCAGGAATAAACGCGTATATCGCACGCGCTAAGCGCGTATGTACTGGTGCGCTAGGATGAATTTGATCTAAAAAAATATGCTGATTGATTAATCCTGCTGTGCAACCGGTGATAAACGTTTGTAACGTATAGTCGTAGCAGCCATGGTTTTTATCGGTAAAACCCAATGCTGTGCTGTTATTCAGAATGGTGTTGAAAAATGCAGGTAAATCGAATAACACTAAATCGATGTGAGTCTCGCGCTCTATGCGCCTTACTAACTGTTTTAACCGGTGATTGAAGTCTTTAGATAGTTGCGCACTGATCTTGAGTAGCTCAGGATTATTCTCAGCTAAAGCTTGGGTTTCAGGTAGTCTGCTAATATCAGGTGGGCTAATGATGAGGATTTCGCGTGCGCCAGCCGTGATTAATTTGCGTAAATTAGTATCAAAACTGCTTAGCGCATTTTCGCTCAGTTGGTTACTTGTGGTTGCATCGGTGCTATCACGCATGGCGCGCAAATCATTACCGCCTATAAAGACTAAGTATAAATTACCGGCGGGCGCTTGTCCGGCCTGACTTTGCAAGTAGGCATCGACTTGTCCTGATAAATCAATAAAACTATAGCCACCGGCTTTAGCGCTGCCAAAGGCGAAATTAGTACCCGTTATTTGCCCAGTGAAAAAAAGCGAAGGTTTTAATGATAAGTCTAATAATTTAGCTAAGCGTTCTACTGCCAGTTGGCCATTACTAAAGCCTTGTTGATAAGGGGCATGGTTGAGAAAATCATAAGCGGTAATGCTGGCAACATTGCCGTTGTCAGATAAGCTGTCACCAAATACGATTAGATTATCGAAATCGGCGGCTTTAACGTTGACGGCGTTAAGTGTGAGTAATACTAAGCATAGCTTGACGGCGTAATTTATTAACATAAGGGTCTGTGGGGTAAGCTTAAATCTCTGCACTTTAGCAGTAATTTATGCCAGTTACTATAGCGTAATCAGCTAAGTCTGATTTTGTCAGAATTTGTCAATGACTAAACCACTTTTATATAAAGGCCGAGGCGTAGCCAGTAATCATACCGGTCGATATGAAGCGCAAACAACAGAATTAGTCGATGATGGTTGGGGAGGTTTAGACGCCGATTTACCCCCGTTATTGACGGAAACCTGGGTTGATAACACCCGTACCGTGTTAAATTACAATCAATCGCCCGATTTACCGTTTGACCGTTCGCTGAATCCGTACCGAGGTTGTGAGCACGGTTGCGTGTACTGTTTTGCTAGACCGACTCATGCGTACTTGGGGTTATCACCTGGGTTGGATTTTGAAAGCAAATTACTCTATAAGCCTGATGCTGCTCAGTTGCTTAAAGCCGAATTAAGCCGTCGCAATTATCGTTGTGCTCCGATTGCAATTGGCACAAATACCGATGCGTATCAGCCTATTGAGCGCGAGCATAAAATCATGCGGCAAGTATTAGCGGTCTTATTAGAAACCCGTCATCCGGTCACGATTGTGACAAAATCGTCATTAATCGAGCGAGACATCGATTTGCTAAGCGAATTAGCTCAACTTCAGCTAGTAACCGTCGGTATTTCGCTGGCCAGTTTAGATGGAAAATTGGCACGGTTATTAGAACCTAGGGCCGCTACGCCTAAGCGTCGATTAGCAGTTATTAAACAATTGCACAATGCCAATATACCGGTTCATGTATTAGCTGCGCCAATGATTCCAGGCTTAAACGACCATGAATTAGAGAACGTGATTACTACGGCATCTGAATCGGGTGCGCAAAGTGCTGAGTATATTTTGCTGCGTTTACCGTTAGAAGTTGCCAGCTTATTTGAAGAATGGTTGCGTTTACATTATCCATTAAAAGCCGAGCATGTGATGCAATTGATTCGGGACATGCGTTTAGGCAAAACTTATGACGCTACTTTTTTTCAACGTATGGTTGGCTCAGGTGTGTACGCTGAATTGCTTAGCCAGCGCTTTAAACTGATAACTAAACGACAGGGTTTAAATCAAGGCTTGCCCAACTTACGCTGTGATTTGTTTAAACCACCGCATCCAGCAGGGCAAATGAGTTTTGATTTTTTTACTTAAGGAGTGAGTAACCGATGGGCGGGATGCCCACCGGTAGAGGCTTGTTTATTACATGTGATAGGCTGTTTCGCCATGCTCAGAAATATCTAAGCCTTCACGCTCAACATCTTCCGCGACGCGTAAGCCAACGAGAATATCAACCAGTTTAAATGCGATAAACGCGACTGTACCCGACCAAACTATCGCAATAACAACACCCCAAAGTTGGCTAACTAATTGAGTGCTCATGCTGTAGGTGCCAACAGCATTGCTGACGTAATCCCATACGCCAGTACCACCTAAATCAGGGCTTGCGACAACGGCTGTACCAATAGCACCGATTATTCCACCGATGCCATGTACGCCGAATGCATCTAATGAGTCATCATAACCCAACATGCTTTTTAAGCTGGTGACTGACCAGAAACAGACCGCGCCAACGACTAAACCTAAGAAGATAGAACCCATAGGACCTGCCCAGCCACATGCCGGAGTAATCGCTACCAAGCCCGCAATAGCACCTGATGCGCCACCTAACATGCTTGGTTTGCCGCGCATCAGCCATTCAGCAGCAACCCAAGACACAGTCGCGGCAGCGGTGGCTAATAATGTATTGACAAAAACTAATGCGGCTAAACCATTCGCTTCAAGGTTTGAGCCAACGTTAAAGCCAAACCAGCCTACCCAAAGCAGTGACGCGCCAATCATCGTCATGGTCACGCTATGCGGTGCCAGAGATTCTTTTTTATAGCCAATACGTTTACCGACCACTAAGCAGCCGACTAAGCCAGCAATACCGGCATTAATATGCACAACAGTACCGCCTGCAAAATCTAACGCGCCTTTTTGGAATAAGAAACCGGCAGTAGCGGCTGCTTTTTCAGCGGCAGCAGCATCGGTATAAGCATCTGGACCGGCCCAATACCATACCATGTGCGCCATTGGTAGATATGCAAAGGTAAACCATATCAGCATGAATAATAAAATAGAGGAGAATTTTACCCGCTCTGCAAACGCGCCGATGATTAACGCAGGGGTAATGCCCGCGAAGGTCAATTGGAACGCGACATAAGCAAATTCTGGAATATAAACGCCTTTGCTAAACGTTGCCGCCATTGATTCTGGTGTGATGCCTGATAAAAACATTTTGCTTAGGCCGCCAAAGAAGGCATTACCTTCAGTAAACGCAACGCTATAGCCGTAGATAGCCCATAACAACGCCATCATGCAGAAAATCATGAACACTTGCATTAAGACCGATAACATATTTTTGGCTCTTACCATGCCGCCATAAAATAAAGCTAAGCCAGGAATCACCATGAGAATGACGAGTACGGTTGAAATCATCACCCAAGCGGTATCACCCTTTTCAACCGTTGGTGTAGGTACGGCAGGGGCTGCGGTAACCGCTTCTGGCTCAGCGTAACCTAATCCGGCAAAGCCAAGCATGGCTAGTAAAAATAAAAGATGTAGTCGTTTCATCGTAGCTCCTCAGTTTTATAGTGCTTCGTCGCCGGTTTCGCCGGTACGAATCCGAACAACTTGCTCTAAATTAGTCACAAAAATTTTGCCATCACCGATTTTTCCAGTATTAGCAGCTTTAGTAATCGCTTCAACAGCAATATCAACTAAGCTTTCGCCGACAGCGACTTCAATTTTGGCCTTAGGCAAAAAATCGACGACATATTCGGCGCCACGGTAAAGTTCTGTATGGCCTTTTTGGCGACCAAAGCCTTTGACTTCGGTGACGGTGACGCCAGAAACCCCAATTTCTGATAGGGCTTCACGCACATCATCCAGTTTGAATGGTTTTACGATAGCGGTTATAAGTTTCATCTGTTCCTCTTTAGCTGAATTAATGATTCGTAAAAATCAAAAGCACTTTATATGCCAATATCTATAGAGGTATAAGCCCTAGCATATATGATGATAATGTGAGCCAAATTGTTAAGATTTGACCTTATATGGTGCGTTATAAATGGATATGATTTATTTTGGTGCGCTTACGCCGATTGCATAAAGACTATGATGGTGCAAATTTATGTCATGTGATTGCTCAGGTGAGCTTGCTGTCGCTATTGCAGACAAAAAAATGCGCCGATAAGGCGCATTTTTTATAGTTAAGGTCTAGTAAGTAGGTGACTAGAATTTTACTGTTACATCGGTTGAGAAGGTAAATTGATTGTCTTTATTGCCAGCGTCGAACGGTAGGCTACCTGTTGTTCCACTAGTGTCTTCAACCCAATCATAGCGAACGTTTGGACGTACAGTTAACCATGTTTTTGGTTTCCAGGTTACACCCGCTGTTAACTCATAATAGCTGGCTGGCGGTAAGGCGCCGCCTTGGAATGGGCGGCCTGGAGCATAGACGCGGAAGCCGTTTTGGTCACGAAACCATTCCGCACGAATACCAACTGATAAATCGTCTTTAACGTCGTAGTATAAATGGCTGTTTACGCCATACCATTCAGCATCTTCAATAGCAGTAAATGTTGCTACATTATCAGCAAAGCCGTGGTCGTGTTGTAATACAAAGTGAGTTTTAGCGTTGAAGTTGTGTTTTAACACAATGCTGTACATAGACCAATCAGCATTATTAGTTTCTGATTGCGCGCCATAAGTACCGCTGACGTTTAATGATGTGCCATTAGGTAGTGTGTAAGTTGCGCCCATAATGCCCGCCCAGTTACCTAGTTGAGCATCGAAGTTACCATCCCAGCCACCGGTTTCGCTGCCGGTGACAACGCCACCCATTAATGACAGGCTGCTGTTAACTGCGTAGTTGCCTAAAATACCGGTATGTGTGAAAGGCTCGCCATATTGCATGGTATACGCGTGGGTATAGAAAAAGTTATCAGGTGCTGTAACAACTTCGTAACCGATGGGTGTATAAAAGTGACCGACTTTAACGTTTAAGCCATTGCCGACAGGGACATACATTTCTAAGTAGGCTTGTGGAACAGCAAGTCCATAAAAGCGGTTAGAGTCCGGGGAGCCGCTTTTGTCGCGTAATAAATCCAAATCCCAACCGGCGTTGTTGCCTGTATAAGCGCCATAGGCTTGAGTAAATGCCGCATCCGTACCAAACATTACGTCAAAACGTGCGCCTACGTCAAAATTTTTGCCTTCGGTCGCGACTGCTTTTTGGATAAAGAGATTTAATTGGTTAAGTTGGAACTCGCCTGAGCGGTCGCCAAATGTGACAGGGCCGTTAAAGTTGTCTTCTGGATCGGTTGCATTGTAAGTAATACCACCATTTGCCCAAGCACCTGCACTAATGTTGAAGCGTTTTAATTCTTCGATTAAGCCGTCTGTTGCGTATGCGCTACTTGTTGCTAGCAATAAACTACCAAGAGTCGTAAATATAGCTTGGTTTTTACCAATTTTTATAGATTTCATAATGTGAAGCTCCTTAAGGTCAAAGCATGAGTATTAATGTTGCTCAAATGCAACGAGCGAATGTGTTTACAAATACACTATGGTTTAAAAAAGCATTTTATATGCCATAATACAATAGTAATATTATCAATAGATTACGATGTTATTTTATTGCCAATATGGCTAAATGCACATATTTAGAGCAGTTATCTATTATGTATGGGTTATTGTTGTGCAAGTCTCGTTGCTAATAAACTACAATAACAACAGTATGTAGCTTAGCTTATTGCCGATATATGTCAAGTATTGACAACAATTTTAACAAAAAAACAACAATAAAAACGCATTGTATTTATAAAGATACAAAATAATTACAAGGTTATGAATAGGGTTATTTTTTATTGGCGAAGTCAACAAAAAAAATGTTATTGTTTAATAGGTTTGGCGTAATGCTGACTATTCACATAAATAATAATTAGGAGACTCTATGTCTGTAGAAAATGTATTGAAAATGATTCAAGAAAACGATGTGAAATTCGTCGATTTCCGTTTTTGTGACACACGTGGTAAAGAGCAACATGTGTCTTTTCCTGCGCATACCATAGACGAAGATACGTTTGAAGACGGCAATATGTTTGATGGCTCATCGATTGCCGGTTGGAAACATATTAATGAGTCTGACATGATTTTAAAGCCAGATCCTACCACTGCCGTTATCGACCCTTTTTACGACATCCCGACTTTAGCGATTCGTTGCGATATTATCGAACCTAAAAATATGCAAGGTTATGAGCGTGATCCGCGTTCATTAGCAAAACGTGCCGAAGCGTATTTAAAATCAACGGGTATTGCGGATACCGCATTTTTTGGTCCTGAAAACGAATTCTTCTTGTTCGATGATATTCGTTGGGGTGCAGATATGAGCGGGTCTTTCTATAAAATCGACTCTGCTGAAGCGGGTTGGAACTCTGAGAAGGTCTTTGAAGATGGTAACATGGGGCATCGCCCAGGCATTAAAGGTGGTTATTTCCCTGTGCCTCCGGTCGATTCATTTCAAGATATTCGCTCTGAAATGTGTTTAACGTTAGAGCAAATGGGCATGATGACCGAGGTGCATCACCACGAAGTAGCAACCGCAGGTCAGTGCGAAATTGGTGTTAAATTCAATACCTTGGTTAAAAAAGCTGATGAAGTATTGATGTTGAAATATGTTGTAGCTAATGTCGCACATGCGTATGGCAAAACGGCAACATTTATGCCTAAACCTATGGTAGGTGACAATGGTAGCGGTATGCACGTTCACCAATCATTAGCTAAAGACGGCGTTAACTTGTTCTCAGGCGATTTATACGGCGGCTTGTCTGAATTAGCGTTGTATTACATCGGCGGTATTATCAAGCACGCAAGAGCCTTAAATGCCTTTACTAATGCATCGACTAATAGCTATAAACGTTTAGTTCCTGGCTTTGAAGCGCCAGTTATGTTGGCTTATTCTGCGCGTAACCGTTCTGCCTCTATTCGTATTCCTTACGTTAGCAACCCAAAAGGTCGTCGTATCGAAGTGCGTTTCCCAGATTCAACCGCTAACCCCTATTTAGCGTTTGCCGCGATGATGATGGCTGGTTTAGACGGCATTCAAAACAAGATTCACCCAGGCGATGCGATGGATAAAGACTTGTATGATTTGCCACCTGAAGAAGAAAAAGCCATTCCACAAGTTTGCCATGCTTTCGATCAAGCATTAGAAGCATTGGATAATGACCGTGAATTCTTAACGCGTGGTGGTGTATTTACTAACGACGTTATCGATGGCTATATTGACTTGAAGATGCAAGAAGTGACTCGTTTAAGAATGAGCACACACCCTGTTGAATTCGATATGTACTACAGTTTGTAAGCGTCCTTTAAGTGCAACCGAGCTGGTTAACCTTCGGTTGCTCCGGATTATTGCTATAAACGCCTCTTTTGAGGCGTTTTTTTTGCTTGCACCAAATAGGTTAGACTTGTCTGCACTATATTGGTGCTTTTGTGTCTGGTATCATGAACAATCTTTAGGATTAAGCCTAAATGGATTCTGTGCTGTCTGCTAGAATTAAGAATTTTCAGCTATGGCCTAGAATTTGCTTTTATAAACACAAGACTTTATCGCAAGGCCTAGCCTGATATGTATAAACGTATACTCGACCATTTAAATACAGCCATATTATTGTTTAATCGGGATTTGGTTTTAACTTACATTAACACCGCTGGGGAGATTTTGTTGGCCGATAGCGCGCACCATTTAATTGCACAGAATGTTTACGAGCTGTTTAAAACCTCAGATCCTGCATTTGCCCATAATGTTAAACAATGTATTGTTACGGAAGAGCCTTTAGTTGAACGTGCTTTAACGCTTAACCGTATTGCTCAAAGCGTGACGGTTAACCTAAGTGCTACGCCGCTGCTCAATGATGATGATGCGATTGAGGCTATCGTTGAACTACAACAAGTTGACAACCATTTGCGTATTTCAAAGGAAGAACGCTTACTTTCACAACAAAACACTGCACGTTTACTGATTCGTGGTCTAGCCCATGAAATTAAAAATCCTTTAGGTGGGCTGCGTGGCGCTGCGCAATTATTGGATTTAGAGCTACATGACCCAGAGTTAAAAGAATATACCAAAATTATTATTGCTGAATCTGACCGTTTGCAAAATCTAATGGATAAAATGCTAGGTCCAAATAAGTTGCCAAATAAAAGAATGACCAACGTCCACGAAGTATTAGAGCGTGTGCGTCAGCTAGTGCAAGTTGAGTCTAGTGGTAGTTTAAGTATTAAAACGGATTATGATCCCAGTATCCCACCTATTTATGGCGATAAAGATCAACTCATTCAAGCGATTTTAAATATCTCTCGTAACGCGGTGCAAGCTACCGAGGGTAGGGGGCATATCGTGCTAAAGACTCGGATTCATAGGCATTTAACGATAGGCCGTAGGCATTACAAATTAGCGGCTAAACTCGATATTATCGATGATGGCCCAGGGATAGACGCCGATATGATGCACCAAATTTTTTATCCGATGATAACTGGTCGTGCTGAAGGTACAGGCTTGGGCTTATCCATTGCACAAGCACTGATTAACCAGCACAGCGGTTTAATAGAATGCAATAGTGAACCTGGAAATACTGTATTTTCGATTTATTTACCGATAGAAAGTAAACCCGTGGAGACTGGCCATGACAAAGCCTGAAACCGTTTGGATTGTAGACGATGACAAATCTATACGCTGGGTCGTAGAAAAAGCGTTACAAAAAGCGGCCATTGTTACGCGTAGCTTTGCGGGCGGCAAAGAGTTATTAGCGGCTTTAGTCTCTGATAATGCGCCCGATGCGTTAATTACTGATATACGAATGCCTGGCATTGATGGTTTGGAGTTACTAGCCAAAATCCAGCAAAGCCATGCCGATTTACCTGTGATTGTGATGACAGCGCATTCTGATTTAGAAAGTGCGGTGTCTGCGTTTCATGGTGGAGCATTTGAGTATTTGCCCAAGCCATTTGATATTAAAGAAGTTGTCGATTTAGCCAGACGGGCTTGTAAACATGGCCGTCAGCAGCGAGAGCGCTTAATGGCTACCCAAAGCAGTGCAGGCGATGAAGCTACGCCTATGCCCACTACACCTGAGATTATCGGTGCGGCTCCAGCTATGCAAGAAGTCTTTAGAGCCATTGGCCGGTTAGCCCGCTCGCATATTACAGTTTTAATTAATGGCGAGTCAGGTACCGGTAAAGAACTGGTTGCAAAAGCCTTGCATCGCCACAGTCCCAGGGCAAAAGCTCCGTTTATTGCGCTCAATATGGCGGCTATTCCTAGAGACTTAATGGAGTCGGAATTATTCGGTCATGAAAAAGGCGCGTTTACCGGGGCGGCAATGCGCAGAGCAGGCCGGTTTGAGCAAGCGAATGGTGGCACTTTATTCTTAGATGAAATCGGCGATATGCCAGCGGAGTTGCAAACTCGGTTATTACGCGTGTTAGCTGATGGCGAGTTTTATCCGGTCGGTGCTCATGCCTCGATAAAAGCTGTCTCTTATACACATCTCCGAGCCCA
>CAWUNX010000025.1:0-17712 GCA_963923905.1 uncultured Methylocucumis sp. | reverse complement strand
AGGCACATAGCTGTCGAAGCGTAATAGCGGGTCAGCATAAACCGAGCTAGCTCCGAGTAACGTTGTTATTGCCGCGCTCAGCGTAAGCGTTTTGAGTGGGTGTTTATTGGTATTAGGATTGTTATTCATCGCATGACCTTTAATAGGGTAGTTTTTAGTTATGTAAAGGATTTCTCATCGTTTTTAGTTAAGCTAGTTTTTTGTGAACTGTTAATTAAGTGCTGTAACCATGCTTTGGGCATAAAAGCTTTTAAGTTAATACTGCAAGTAAATTGAATACTTTTATTGTACAACACAGAAGCTATTAGTTTTTTTGTGCAGTGCTATAAACTAATGCCAATTTTGGGTTGATTATAAGCGTAAATATTTTGTTAGGCTATTGCTGAGTAAATAAATCAGTTATTAGTACAGGATGCGCATTTATTACGAAATAGCCAGCGTTAGACTGCGCATTGTTTGAAGGCGCAGTCTAGTATTTTGCTCAGGGACTTAAGCCTCTTGCCACAGCTTATGGATTGCCGTAATCACCTCTTGGCTGCTAATGCTAGCTAAACATTGCGGCAGTAAGTCATCATCATAACTGGCGCGCGGAGGATTAATGCACGGTCCTTTGGGGTGGGCTGATAGGCTAGGATTTTCCCGAAAACAAGGTTGGCACGGTAAATCGGTAGTTAAATTGATATTATGGGCATAACCACTTGCGCTGGCTTGGGTACTGCCAAAGATAATCACGCCAGATACGCGGCGAATTTGGTTAGCGTTATCTTGCCAGTAATAATGGGTTAGATGGTTGGCAAAACTATCTATACCTAAATGTATTTTGGCATGGGCGATTAACGCGATTGAATGCGCTAAATCACGGCCATATTCTTGGCCGATTCTGACTATGGGAAAAGGCACAGCCGCTTCGACTTCTTGCCAGCGCTGTTCTGGCCATTCTTTATATTTACTCCAACCCGCACTCAGTTGTAGTGTCGCATACGCTTGATTAGGTGCATCGACGGGCTTAGGTGGTAACGCTAAACAAAGCGAGGGTAGCGATGCGCATACTAAACCCATTTCGCTAGCAAAATACTCAAGCAAGTGTTTTTGCATAGGCTTGTCAGGGTAGCCTTCGGCAAGCGGATAGCCAATTAAGTTTATCGCATGACTTAAGCGAGGTTGCCATTGCTGAAATTCAGCCGCATCTAAGACTTTGTCAACGCCTGCGCCTTGAAATAAACCACCTAAGGCATCGGATTTTGCGTAGCTAGGATGGCAAAAATAATAAATTAAATGGTTTGGATGCTGTTTTTTTAATAACGGGATGAAATTTAATGTCATTAAAATATCACCAATAGCCCCCGGTCGATTTAAGCCAATAATGGGTCTGTGGGCCGATGTGTTAACCGGTTCATCGCTAAGTTTGAGAGGAGGCTGATAAGCGGGTTTTAAGATAATATCGCGCTGCCCAGGTTCTACGGGATACGTTTCTACGATTTGAAATGGAGCACCGGCAGCGCTTAAGATGTGTTTAATGCTGGTTAAACTATGAAAATAAGGATGTATCGTGTAATGACCCGGTGTTAAGTCGCGTTGAAAGCCGGCAACTCCGTGGTCGGGTAAACGGATAAATAACGCACCGTTATAGGCTATCAGCCGTCTTAGTTTTAATAGCGCGGCGATAGGGTCGTAAAAGTGTTCAAAGGTATGAATTAACGTGATGAGTTTAAAATGACCTTGATAGTTTTTATCGTCAAAGGCTTCAAAATCAGCGCCCAGCATTTGTACGCCTAAAGAGCTGCCTAGGGGTTCAGCACCCGGCGCACCATCCATTGCCAATGCGGGACAGCCTAAATTTTGTAGTTCTTGTGCCATTACTGGCAGTTTCGCGCCTATGTCGATAATAGGACCGGCAACAGATTGCATGACATGGCTAAACAACCAGCGTGCTAAGGCACGATTAATGTTTTGTTCCTGTTCCGGCATTTCCGCAGGTGGTGGTTCATGGTCGCCATGAAACACCTTGTCGGGCATAGGGTGTTGAAACCAAGTATCACAAGTCGCACATTGCCAATAAGGGCTATCGAGATAGCGTCCGATAGAGGGGGTTTGGCAAATCGGACAGAGAGCGGTAGGTGCGAGTGGGGTTAGCTTAATAGCGGCTTGATTTGGCGGCAAGCCTTGCTGCTGTAAGGCCCAATTTAAGTTACTTAAAATCCGTGCGTGTTCGCTACTAGGTAGTTTGGGGTTAGCCAATAATTCACGGCAGGCACGCTCGCATTCTGCGTATTCATTTATCCAGTAACAAGCTATCGCGTATTCATCAAGTGCAAGCCAATCGTATACAGCGTTATTAACAAATAATAAATCATCGGGCTTAGCGATTTTAATCGCTTGTTGGCTAAATAAATGGGCTAAGGCATTTTGGCTTTGTCCACGGCAGTAACGGGCTAATTCGACTAAGGTTTCCGCACGTTTAGGCCGGTATTGGTACGCAGTTAGGTAACGCTCAATCACAACAGGCCAAGGTAGTGATAAGCGATGGCTATTATTGGCTATTTCAAATAGCGAGTACCAGATTTCTTCGTCCCAGCCACCTAATGCGACTCTTTTTTGGTAAGCTTCTAGGCTTTTTTGCCATTGTTCTGAATCGCGATAACTTTGGGCGAGATAGAACACATAACGCGCATTATTCGGTTCATCGAGTAGTGCTTGTTCTAATATGACGGCATCTTTAGCATACTTTTCTTTTACATCGATGTGTTGGCTACGTCCACCGTCAGAGTATATTCGGATAATAAGCTCAGTTAAATTGCCTGTTTGATACGGTGCATCGAATTCTACATATTCATGCAACACGCCTTGGTAACGCGACCGACTACGACTGGCGATTAATGCCAGGCGCGCAAAGCGGGTATTGCCGTGGATAGCATTTATATAGTAGCCATCAGCCGTTAAGTCAGGCCAGATAAAACCTGTCGGAGCCTCGACGACTTCATCAGCATCATTGACAAAAATATAATCGGCCTTACCGCGTGCGAGGTTAAGAGCTTCGGTACGGTTATGACCAAAGTTAACCCAAGGGCGTTCATGAAGTTCGCCAGGAATGCTCTGTAGCAATTCTTTAATGACCTCTTGAGTCCCATCCGTAGAGCCGGTATCGACAATGACCCAATAGTCGATTAAGTGTTTAACGTCCGTCAAGCAACGTGCCATAACGTGGGCTTCGTTTTTGACAATCATATTTAGACAAATGGTAGGCATGGTTGTGTTATAGCTAAGTGGTATAGGGTTAACGGTATTGTTGTTCTTAAACTTAGGATTTGATTAAAAGAACGTCATGAATTGCATTGCCGGAGACCTTGCAGGTTTTTGAAACCTCCAAGGTCTTATTAAAAAACGTATCTGCTCATAGTGCAAAGCTGGAAAAGCCTTACCACAACGCTCGATAATTTTGGTACGAATAGCGCTGACATAAGTTTAGCTTGTTATCCGAATAAAGATAAACATCAGGTAAATTAAAGCCATTAAACCGATGTGCTTTCACTAAACTGTAAGCACCTACTGACGTAAAGACTAAACGGTCGCCAACAGCTAACGGTTGGTTAAAGCGGTAATCGCCAAAAATATCGCCTGCTAAGCAAGTGCTACCGACTAATAGCGCATTGTAGCGACCGTTTGGGTCATGTTCGTGTAAATGAGGTTGGCTTTGATATTCAAAGACTTCGGGTAGATGGTTTACCGAGGTATCTAGTACAGCAATTGTTTTGCCGTCGCTGACAAAGCTGTCAATAACCGTTGTTATTAAAAAACCGGTATTGCCAACGACGGCTTTGCCTGGTTCGATATAAACATCTAAATGATAACGCGAGATCAACGCTGAGACGCAATCAATAAAAGGTTGGTCATTATCAATGTCGTGATGTAAAAAGCCGCCACCGATGTTTAGCCAGGCGAGTTTCTCTAAATCGCGTCCGAAATAGTCAGTAAGTTTCGTGATGGTTTGAGTCAGCCCAGCATAGTCTGTTGTTGCGTGAAAAATGTGTAGATGCAAGCCTTGTATCTGGCTTAAGTCTATGTGTTGTGCCAGTTCCTCGAAAGCAATGCCTAGTTTAGAATGCAGCCGACAAGGGTTATAGCGGTCATCATCAATATATGACAATTTAGGATTGACGCGTAGCCCTAACGAAACACCAGGCCCTAATAGATGTTGGAAACGTTGGTATTGGCTGAGGGAATTTAAGCTAATATGACTACATACATCACTAAGCGCCGTTAATTCATCGGGTCGAATGCCAGGCGTGGCTAAATGTACTGAGCCGTGGTCAGCTATGATTTCTCGCGCTAATTGCGCTTCAAACAGTGAACTCACCGAAAAACCATCGACATAAGGTTTTATCAGCGCTAATAGCTGAGTCAGCGGTAATGATTTGATGGAATATAAGACCTGGCAACCACTGGCTTGTTTTAGCTGGTAAAGCTGTTCAAGATTAGTGGTTAAACGGGGGTGGTCAAAGACAAAAGCAGGTGATGTAGGTAATTCGGTTTTAACAGCAGTAATGTCCATATTAATCTCATAGGCACAAGTTTTTACTACTTTATCACGCGCTAAGCTAAAACCAATATTGTGTTAGTGGGCTGAGTCCAGCAGATTCATCTTATTATCAGTAGCTATCAACACTAGATAGGCAAGTAAACAGTGTTTCATAATCGGGTTCTGCACAAAGGTCTGCAACGAGCTGGGTATAAATAACGTGATTGTTTTCGTCAATTAATACTAAGGCGGTTGCCGGTAAGCCACGTAAGATGCCGTCCGTTATCATGATGCCGTAGTCTTGGGCAAAGGTGCTTCTAAAACTTGATAGCCAGGTCAGTGTTGTTAAGTATTCATTCGTTGCAAAGCGACATTGGGCGAATGGTAAGTCAGCGGAAACAACCAATGTCTGCGTATTATGAGACTGCAAAAATTCAGCTTTATGCTCAAATTTACGCGCGACGGCGACAGACACAGGTGTATCAATGCTGGGTAAAATAGCTAATAGCTTTTTTTGTCCAGAAAATGCCGCTAGCGAGATGTCTAGCATATTGAAATTGGTAAGCTGAAAATCGGGTGCTACGTTGTTAAGTTCAGGCAATTCGCCTGAGGTCAACGTTGCAACACCGTGAAAAAATACAGTGGCCATTATTACGTCACGCGGTCAGGGTTACGCTCTTACGCTGCACAAAATCAGCCTGCGTGAGCATCAGCCGTTTTTTTTCTTAACATGTTTGAACAACCGTTGGCGTTTTTGCACTTGTCTTTCGGTGAGGGTATTTTTTTTGCCTTGAAAAGGGTTGGCCGTGGTTTTAAATTCTAGTCTTAGCGGCGTTCCGGCAAGTTGTAAACGCTGGCGGAAATAATTAGTTAAATAGCGATGATACGAAAGCGGTAGCGCATCGGTTTGTACGCCATGGACAATAATCACGGGTGGATTGCGCCCGCCTTGATGAGCGTATTTTAGTTTTATGCGGCGGTTATTCACCATCGGTGGTTGATGGGCATCGGTGGCTTCTTTTAGAATGCGGTTTAAGGTTGAGGTCGATAAATTGACCATGGCCGATTCAAACAAACTATGTACGACATCAAATAATTTGCCAACACCGCTGCCATGTAGCGCAGATATAGGATGTTTTTCGGCAAAATCGACAAAAGCGAGTTTAAGTTCGATTTGTCGTTTAACTTTTTCTTTTTGTTCTGTTGTTAATCCATCCCATTTATTAAGCCCTATAATCAGGGTGCGTCCTGCTTCTAGTACTAAACCTAATAAATGCGCGTCTTGATCCGTTACGCCTTCGCTAGCATCAATTAAGTAAATAACGACGTGAGCTTTGTCTATGGCTTGTAAGGCTTTAATCACACTAAATTTTTCTATGGTTTCGGCAATGCGCGAACGCCGGCGCATACCTGCGGTATCAATCAGTGTGAATTGCTTACCGTCACGCTCAAACGGGATGTAAACGCTGTCGCGCGTGGTTCCCGGTTGGTCAAAGACAATCACACGTTCTTCACCTAAAATGCGGTTAACCAGCGTGGATTTTCCGACATTAGGGCGTCCTATCACCGCGATGCCTATGCCTTTGCGCTCGCCTTGGTCATCAATAAGCTCAGAGGCTGATGGTAACAATTGATTGATTTTTTCTAATAGCGCAGGAACGCCGCGACCGTGGCTAGCGGCTAGTAACAGAGGTTCACCTAGGGCTAAACTATGAAATTCAGCCGTTGCGGTAGAGGCATCAATGCCATCGACTTTATTGGTGACTAGTAATAGCGGTTTGTTTAATTTTCTCAGTGAATCGGCAATGACTTTATCGGAAGCGCTAATGCCTTCGCGCGCATCAACCATAAAGATAACGACATCCGCCTCATTAAGCGCGACTTGTACTTGTTTACGCGAAATGCTTTCTATGCCTTCTGCGTCGTCAGCAATACCACCGGTATCAACGACTAAGCAAGGTCGCATACCGTGTTGTATCCGGCCATATTGCCGGTCACGAGTAAGCCCTGGAATGTCGGCCACTAAGGCTTCACGGCTACGGGTTAAGTAATTGAATAACGTGGATTTGCCGACATTGGGTCGGCCTACTAATGCGATAACAGGTAACATTTAATGTGCGGTTAGTGCGGCTAATGTGCCGTCGGTTGCGTAAACGAATACGGTATTTTCAATGACGATAGGCTTGGCTTCGATAGCGGCATCGCTGATTTTTATGCGGGCTAATTGCCGACCATCTGTCGTGCTTAGCCAATGTACATAGCCTTCAAAATCGCCTACGACAACATAGTTGTCATAAACAGCAGGTGCCGATAATTTGCGTTGATGTAGCTCTTTTTGTTTCCATAGCGCTGAACCAGAACGCTGATCGAGTTGTATAACATCGCCTTCTGAGTCAGATAAATATAAATTACGCCAATCATTGCTAATGCCTGAGTAGGCGGAAATTGCTTCGTTGCGCCATAACACATCACCATCTAGCGCTGAAACGGCGCTTACGCCGCCGTGAAAACTCGCGGTAAAAACCACGCCACCCGCTTCGATAGGGTCTACATCTAAATCGACTAGGCGTTCGACTTCTGAACGACCTTTAGGAATGGCGACACTGCTTTCCCAGACAAATTTGCCATCGCTAAGGCGTAACGCCATGAGTTTGCCATTGTCATAGCCACCTATGACATTGCCATCAACAATTACAGGTGTGCCCGTACCGCGCACACTTAAGGCAGGGACGCTGATTTCATAATGCCATTGTTTGGCGCCAGTTTTTTCATTAAGGGCAATGACGTTACCATCTGTCGTGTGTACGATGACGGTGTTGTCTGCAACAACAGGTATCGATAAGACTTCACTAGGTACTTTGACGCGCCACAATTGTGCGCCTGTTTCACTGTTTAACGCGATGACTTCGGCATCGCTAGTGCCAATCACGACAGTGCCTTTGCCTATGCCGGGACCGCCTGAGCATGGTGTTTCTAATTCAACTTCCCAGCGTAGGTTGCCGTTTGCTAAGTCTCTTGCTTGTACAACGCCTTCTCGGTCTGCCGCAATGATAGTGCCGTAGCCAATCGCGGGGACTAAATTTAGAGCTTGTCCATCGGCACCGACACCGACTTTTTCATCCCAGCGTTCTTCAACGGTAATTTCTGCGGGGTATTCGACAAGTGCAGCAGGTGGGTCGGCATTATCCTCATCGCCAAAAAGATCGGTAATGCTTGATAAGGTTTCACCTATACCACCACTGCTAGCACAGCCAGCGAGTGTTAAACTTAAGAATAACAGCAGGACTTTATGCATTACTTCGTGGCTTCCTGTTTTTCGGGTATGGTTAAATCATCCATTTTCATTTGCAATACCGATGATTGGTTACCGTTGCGTTGCGCCGATTGGTACGAGGTTCTTGCTTGGTCGGGTCGATTTAATGCGACATATAAATCACCGGTTAACTCATCATACTGCCCGGCAAAACTTTCTGTGGTTGCGGGGTCTACTTCATTAATCAATTTTAAGCCTTGCTCGTATTCTTTATTCGCAAGCATTAAGCGCACCAGTCTAATTCTGGCAAGATTAGCCAGTTCTTTATCGCCGTTTTTAATAAGCTGCTCTAATACGGCTTTGGCTCCGGGTATATCGTTATGCATGGCTTTGGTTTTGGCTAGCATAAGACTGCTATAGGAGACATAATCTGTGCCAGAAAACTCGCTTGACATGCGCTCCGCTATTTTAGTGGCGCTATCGGTGTTATTGGCTTTTGTTGCCTTAACCAGCTCATCGTACAGTGCTGACGCTTGCTGTGCTTGAGCTTTGCGATAGTCTTGCCAGTAGTCCCAGCCGAAAATTGCGGCTAAGCCTATGCCTATGCCGATGATGGCGGCTGTGCCATTTTCTTTCCACCAGGCTTTTATCGCCGCGACTTGTTCTTCTTCGGTATCGTAAATTTCCACAGGTATTCTCTTAAGGTTATGCTGAATCAGAGGTAGAGTTGTTGAAAGAAACGAATCGCTTCTGCGTCTGCTAAGGCGCGTTGGCCTTGTTCGTCGCGTAACGATTTGATGCCGATAACACCTTGAGCGACTTCGTCATCGCCTAGAATGAGCGCGTAATCAGCGCCGCTTTTGTCGGCTTTTTTAAATTGGCTTTTAAAACTGCCGCCTTCCATATTGACTTGTAATTTCAGGCTTGGGATAGCATCGCGTAAACGTTCGGCAAAATATAAGCCAGGCCGTTGTGCTTGTTCACCGACGCGGACTAAGTACACGTCAACGGGTTTGGCTAAGGGCAGGGTGTTTTGGTTTTCAAGTAATGCGAGCAGGCGCTCCATGCCCATCGCAAATCCTATCGCATGGCCTGGTTTTCCGCTTAATTGTTCGATTAAACCGTCATAACGTCCACCGGCACATACCGTACCTTGCGCGCCTAATTGTTCGGTTACCCATTCAAAAACGGTTTTGCTGTAATAGTCCAGACCGCGCACTAATCGAGGATTGATTTGATAGGCAATGCCTAACTGCGTTAATAAGTCGGTAACGGCAGTAAAATGCGCTTTACTGTCTTCACCTAAGCAGTCAAATAAAACCGGTGCATTAGCAATGACCTCGCTTAACGCAGGATTTTTGCTGTCTAAAATTCTAAGCGGATTGGTGTGTAAACGGCGTTTGCTGTCTTCATCGAGCTGTTGGGCGTGCGTTTCAAAATAGGCGACTAGCTGCTCGCGGTAAACCGCGCGTTCAGCCAGTGTGCCTAACGAGTTAAGCTCTAATCGAACATTGGCGCGTAAACCCAGTTTTTGCCATAAACGCTCCATGATGAGTAGTAATTCAACATCAATTTCAGGGCCTGGCATACCATAGGTTTCTACGCCTAATTGGATAAATTGGCGATAACGGCCTTTTTGCGGGCGTTCGTGTCTATACATCGGGCCGTAATACCATAAGCGATGCACTTGGTTAGGTAATAGTCCATGTTCTAGGCTGGCTCTTAAGCAACCTGCCGTACCTTCAGGTCTTAAAGTCAATGATTCACCGTTTCTATCATCGAACGTGTACATTTCTTTTTCGACAATATCGGTGACTTCACCTATTGAGCGTTTAAATAATTCGGTTTTTTCGACGATAGGCAAGCGTATCTCGCTATAGCCATACGCGCTGAGAACCTCGCGGATAGTAGCTTCTACACTTTGCCAAAGCGGAGTTTGTTCTGGCAAGACATCGTGCATGCCTCGTATTGCTTGTATTGTTTTAGCCATGGTGTTTAATTAATGACCGGTTTTTTTGGCTTCTTCAGATAAGGGGAATTTTTCTAACAATAGATTTTTGTACTCGTTGGCTAAGCCTTCGTTACCTAATGCGCGTTCGGTTTGCAAGCCATACCATAAAGATTCGGCTGTATGCGGCGCGACAGCTAAATAGCGCTGCAAAAAAGCTTTTGCCGGCCAATATTCGCCGCTACGGTAACTGAACTTTTGCATCTCTAATAACGCGGGGGCATAGCTGGCATTAGCATTTAGTGCTTGTTTGAAATAGGCTTTAGCTTTTTGTTTTTGGCCTAAGCCAAGCTGACAAATACCCGCATTGGTTAACGCTAGCCAAGGCCTATCATTGAGCAAGTTAGCGATAGCTTTGCTTAATAATTCCAGGCCTTGGTCATATTTTTTTCTATCGCACAAAAAACGACCGTAATTATTTTGTACGCCTAAATCATCTGGTTTTAGATTTAATGCGATGTCGTATTGTTCTTCTGCTTCAGGGTATTTTTCAATTTTTTCAAATAAAAAGGCTAACGCGTTATGCGCTTGCATATTATTGGGTTCTTCTTTTAACGCGAGTTCTAAATTTTCTTTGGCGACTTCTAGCCTATTCATATTTAAATAGCGTATGCCTAATTGCACATAAATATCGGCTGAGCTTTCATCTTTTTTTTTTTCAAATAAAGAACAGCCGGTAGATAGCGTCAGTACTGCGAAAAAAATTAAACCGCGTATTGCAAGCATGAGTTACGCCTCTACTGGTTTGAGTTTTAAATGTCTTCGACTTTTATCTTGTACACGACCGACGAGTTGACCACAGGCTGCGTCGATTTGCTCGCCTCGCGTTTTTCTAACCGTGGTGACAAGACCGGCTTCGTTTAAAACGGTTTTAAACGCATGGATGCGCTCTGGGCTAGAGCAGCGATAAGTGGTTTGTGGAAACGGATTAAACGGAATTAAATTCACTTTTGATGGTACAGTTTTCAGTAAGCGAATCAGCCCCTTAGCATCTTCTAAGGAATCGTTAATGCCATCAAGCATGACGTATTCAAAGGTAATCTTGCGTCTAGGCGCTACCTTAGCATTATCTCTACAGGCATCGAGTAATTCTTTAAGCGGATACTTTTTATTAATAGGCACTAATTCATCTCTTAGCTTGTCAGTGACCGCATGTAACGATACAGCTAAGCTCACGTCACAGACTTCGGTGAGTTTATAAATGGCCGGGACTACACCTGATGTGCTTATCGTAACGCGGCGTTTAGATAAGCCAAAGGCAAAATCTTCCATCATTAAATTCATCGCTGCGACGACGTTATCGAAGTTAAGCAAAGGCTCACCCATACCCATCATGACGACGTTGGTAATTTTGCCGTCATTGCCTAGCCTTTGTTGTGCGGCATAGACTTGGCCTATGATTTCCGAAACCTTTAAGTTGCGATTAAAGCCTTGCTGCGCTGTTGAGCAAAACGTACAGGCAAGGGCACAGCCGATTTGTGACGATACGCATAACGTGCCTCGGCCTTCTTCGGGAATAAATACGCTTTCTATACGATTGCCGCAATGCGTTTCTAATACCCATTTACGCACATCATCACTCGCGTGTTGTTCGTAAACAATTTCGGGTGTGGCTATGATGCAGTTTTCGTTTAAATAAGTGCGCAGTGATTTACTTAAGTTACTCATGTCGTCGAAGTCGGTAACGCCTTCGTGATAAATCCACTTCAGTATTTGCTGCGTTCTAAACGGTTTTTCGCCGATACCGACAAAAAAGGCGGTTAAGCCTTTTTTGTCTAAATCGAGCAAATTAACTTTAGGTTTAGCGGGTTCTAGCACAGAGTTCATTGTCTGTGAAAAAATAGCTAATTTCTCTGGCAGCGCTTGCTAACGCATCGGAACCATGTACGGCATTTTCGTCAATGGAGCTAGCAAAGTCTGCGCGGATAGTGCCGGGTGCTGCGTCTTTTGGGTTGGTCGCGCCCATGAGTTCACGATTTAACGCAACTGCGTTTTCGCCTTCTAAGACTTGCAACATGACTGGACCTGAAATCATAAAAGCGACTAAGTCGTTAAAAAAACCGCGCTCTTTGTGTTCGGCATAAAAGCCTTCCGCTTGTTCTTTTGTTAGTTGCACCATTTTAGCGGCAATGATTTTTAAACCGTTTTTTTCAAACCGGCTGTAGATTTCGCCAATCACATTTTTTGCGACAGCGTCGGGTTTGATAATAGAAAAAGTGCGTTCTATGGCCATGAGTGTTTTTAGCTCCTATGAGTTAAGGGGTTGATAGAATGGGTGAGGTTACGGCAAATTGTCAATACGTTCACCTTTTTTAACCGGCGGGATTAAATCTGCCGGACAGGCGCCCAGCATTAATGCGACAGGGCTGGCGATAAAAATAGAGGAATAGGTGCCGAAGAAAACGCCGAATAATAAGACTAGCGAGAAACCATGTATTACTTCGCCGCCTAAGAAGAATAACGAGACTAATACCAAGATAACGGTTAATGACGTCATGATGGTTCTGCTCAATGTTACATTCACCGATAAATTCATCATATCTTCGACAGTTTTATTGCGGAAGGTTAAAAAGCTTTCCCGAATCCTGTCATAGACCACGATGGTATCATTGAGCGAGTAGCCGATAAGGGCTAATACGGCAGCTAATACGGTTAAATCAAATTCCATGTTCAGTGCTGAGAACACGCCTAAAGTCACAATGACGTCGTGTAATGTTGCGACAATAGCGCCTAATGAGAATTTCCATTCAAAACGCCAGGCGACGTATATCAAAATGCCAATCGTTGAGTAGAGCAACGCTAAAAAGCCGTCTTGAGCTAAGTCGTCACCGACTTGAGGGCCGACAAATTCAACGCGGCGCAAATTAGCAGGCTCCGTGGTTTTTTTGTTAATCGCTTCTAATACGTTAGCGCTTAAGTCTGCGCTGCTCACGCCTTCTTGCAGCTTTAAGCGAATGAGTACCTCTTTTGCGCTACCGAAGTTTTGTACCGTCGCGTCGGCAAAGCCTGATTCGTCTAAGGTGTTTCTTAAGGCTGTTATATCAGCGGCTTTTTCATAACCTATCTCGATGAGTGTGCCACCGGTAAAGTCAATGCCCATTTTTAAGCCATTGACGCTTAGCAAGATGATAGAGAGAAGCGATAACACGCTGGAGAAAATCAACGCGTAGCGGCGGTTGCCAATAAAATTAATGTTAGTAGCTTTCATAAGAATCGTTGAGTTTTAAGTGCACTAGATAAACTGATGTTATATCGATAATTTTTCGACGCGACGCTCACCGTATATCCAGTTAATCACCATGCGAGTGCCGGTAATTGCGGTAAAGATAGACGATAAAATACCAATGATAAACGTCACGGCAAAGCCTTTTACAGAGCCTGTACCAAAGGCAAATAATACGACAGCGACGACTAAGTTAGTGACATGTGAGTCTAATATCGTTGCAAAGGCTTTTTCATAGCCTATATAGATACTTGCTTGCGGTGAGTTGCCGTTGCGCAGTTCTTCTTTAATGCGCTCAAAGATTAATACGTTAGCGTCTACCGACATACCCACCGTTAAAATAATACCTGCAATGCCAGGCAAGGTAAGCGTGGCTTGTAATAACGATAAAATAGCGACGACGATGACGACGTTAAATGCTAATGCCATGTTGGCAATCATGCCGAACAATTTGTAATAGCCTGCCATAAATAATACGACTAACGCAAAACCGACCTCGAAGGATAAAAAGCCTTTGTCGATGTTGTCTTGGCCTAAGCTTGGACCTACTGTGCGCTCTTCGACAATATCAACCGGTGCGGCTAACGCGCCCGCTCGTAATAATAAGGATAAGTTTCTGGCTTCATCAGGGCTGTCTAAACCGGTCGTTTGGAAGCGTTTACTAAACACGCTTAAGATGGTTGCCACGCTAATGACTTTTTCGACTTTTTCTTTATGTCTGACTTTTTCGCCATTAACGATTTTGGTTTCAGTTTTATATTCGATAAACACCACAGCCATAGGTTTGCCTACATTGGCTTGGGTGACTTTACCCATTTTAGCCGCACCCGCACCGTTTAACGTAATGAATACCGCAGCCCGTCCGTCTTGATCCATGCCAGAAGAAGAATCGACGATTTGATCGCCCGTGACAATAATTTGTCGACTTAATAATAATGGTTGGCCGTTTTTCTCGTAATATAACCGGCTAGTTACAGGCGGGTGGCCTTCAACAGCTTTTTGTACATCGTGTTCTACATCGACTAGGCGATATTCTAAAGTGGCCGTTGTGCCTAGGATTTCTTTAGCGCGGGTCGTATCTTGCACGCCGGGTAGCTGAACGACGATACGGTTTTCACCTTGTTGTTGAATAACAGGTTCTGCAACACCTAATTCGTTAACGCGATTACGCAAGGTGGTCATGTTTTGACCGACTGCATTTTTCTTAATGTCTTTTTGTTCGCGTTCAGATATTTTTAGCCAGACTTCATCTTGAGCGGGTGGTTCAGTTAGCTCTAAATTTCTAAAGTCTTTGCCTAATACAGTGAGCAACGCGGCTTTGTCTTCAGGGGCTTTTAGTTTTACTTTAATAAAACCGTTATCTTTAGCCACTGATTCATAGCGGACTTTTTCATTTCTTAATGCAAGCCTAATGTCTTCATTATAACGCTCTTCGGCTTGCTTAACGGCAGCATCCATATCGACTTCAAGTAAGAAATGCACGCCACCGCGCAAATCTAAACCTAAGTACATGGCGTCAGCACCTATGGCTTGTAACCATGGAGGTGTGGTTGGCGCAAGATTAAGCGCTACGGTGTAATCATTACCTATTTGGTCTTTTATTAAATCAGCCGCTTTCAGTTGGTCATCGGTATTAGTAAATCGGACTAAAACTTTTCCTTCACTAAATTCAAAGGCTTTTAATGCGAGTCCGGCGTTTTTAATAGCGGTTTCTATTTGCGTGGCTTTATCTTGCGTGACCTTTTCAGCACGCGTTGTCGATATTTGTACTGATGGATCTTCACCGTATAAATTCGGTAGTGAATAGAGTAACGAAATAGCGAAAATGGCTATGACTAAAATATTTTTCCAAAGAGGGTAATGATTTTGCATGGGTTATTCCAACGAGTGAGTTGCGTCCCTAACGAGTGGCGTTCCGATTAATCTTTCGCCACTTTTTTGGTAATCGCTTTATAAGTTCCTTTAGGCATCATACTTTCTATGCTTTGACGTTGTACTTGAATATGGGTGTTATCTGAAATTTCAAGCTTGACAAAGTTTTCATCAAGATCGACGACTTTACCTAAAATGCCTCCAGACGTAACGACTTCAGTTCCTTTGTTTAACGCAGATAACATTTCTTTTTTTTCTTTAGAACGTTTGGATTGTGGGCGTAAAAATAAGAAATAAAAAAAGATTAATAACGCAACTGGAAATATCATGCCCTCTAAGCCGGGTTGTTGCGCTGCGGGCGCTGCGGCAAATGCGTCAGCGATAAAAAAACTCATGATGAACCTCACCTTAACCTTGTTATATTAAAAGCCCACTATTATGCCATATAATCAAACGCTTTGCTGTTATAACCTTGAATGTTCGTGCTAAGTTGTTAATCAATGGCTTTTTCACGCAAGCGATAAAACTCTTTTTTATAAGCCTCAAATCGTTGGTCTTCTATCGCTGTCCGGATTTCTTGCATGAGTTGTAAGTAGTAATGCAAATTATGTAACGTATTTAGCCGGCAACCGAGCATTTCTTGGCATTTATCGAGATGTTTTAAATACGCCCGACTATAGTTTTGACAGGTATAGCAAGTACACGATTCGTCTAAAGGTCTATTGTCGAATTCATACTGGCTGTTGCGGATTTTAATGACGCCGTAACGCGTGAATAAATGCCCATTGCGTGCGTTACGCGTGGGCATGACGCAATCAAACATGTCTATGCCCCGGCTTACCGCTTCGATTAAGTCTTCGGGTGTGCCTACGCCCATTAAATAACGTGGCTTATCGTTAGGTAAATGCGGATGCACGGCGTCAAGCGTGTTAAACATTTCGTCTTTGGGTTCGCCTACCGATAAGCCGCCTATGGCGTAGCCGTCAAAGCCAATATCGATTAAGCCTTGTATGGATTCTACGCGTAATGCTTCATACATGCCGCCTTGCACGATGCCGAATAACGCATTGGGGTTGTCGGCATGTGCGTTTTTACTGCGCAAAGCCCAGCGTAGTGATAGACGCATAGAGTCGGCCGCCTCGTCGTACGTTGCTGGGTAAGGCGTGCATTCATCGAAAATCATCACAATATCCGAACCTAACTCTCGTTGGACTTGCATGGATTCTTCAGGTCCCATAAAAATAGGACTGCCATTGATGGGGGATTTGAAGGTTACTCCTTGTTCATTGATTTTGCGTAATTTACCAAGGCTAAAGACTTGAAAACCACCGGAGTCAGTGAGTATGGGCTTGTGCCAATGCATAAAATCATGTAAATCGCCATGAGCCTTAATGACACCCGTGCTGGGTCTTAACATCAGGTGAAAGGTATTGCCTAAGATGATTTGTGCACCTAAACTGGTTAGCTCTTCGGGTGTTAAGGATTTTACTGTGCCGTAAGTGCCTACGGGCATGAATATTGGGGTTTCGATGACGCCGTGCTTAACTGTTAAGCGACCACGCCGGGCATGGCCGTCGGTGTTGAGTAAATTAAATTCCATGAGTCGGATTCGATTGAAAAAAGACTAGCAAAAAAATAGCCGAAAATTCGGCTATTTTTGTATAGATTTAGCGGGTAACGGCTTTCGCCGTGAAAGGTTAACGAACGACGTTATGTCCCCGGTTGCTCATGCAATTATTATAAGCGTTTTTGTAACGTTCTTCTGCAGTGAAACCTTGTTTAGCCGCACCGCCAAAGCCGCCAGCCGCTGCACCGATTGCAGCACCACGACCGGCATTACCTGCAAATGCGCCTACAATTGCACCGCCAGCCGCGCCTAATAATGCTCCAGTGCCTGCGCCTACTGCAGTTTCTTTAGCAGTACCGCCTGACGCTTGCGAGGCGAGTTGTCTGCATTCTTCCATGTCTTGATTGAGTCGGTAAGCATTTCTATCATTGTAGGTGTCGACTGTAGGAGTCCAACCCGTTTGGCTTGCGCAGCCAGTCATTAATAAAGTGGCAATAACCGTTGTTTTAAGAGAGTGGTTGTTCATAGTGTTATGTTAAAGCGAGTTAAATACGGGATTAAGTTTATCTGAGAATGCCTGAACGCCAGGTTAATAAGCGTAGCGGTCAGGAAGTATAAGCTTTGACGCCTTTGTGGTTTTGGTTGAGTTGCTTTAGCTCTAAGGCAAGTGCTTGGTGTTTGGCTATAGATAGTTGAATTATTTCTCTATCTAATGCTAAAAGGTTGGGTAGGTTACCAATAAGTTCAGCATATTCCGAGGATTGATGAGGTAGGGTGTTAAATAATACAGTCAGCCGCTCAGCGCGCTGCTGTTCGAGGGTAATAACTTGCTCCCAATCACCGAGCAGTGCCAATGCTCGCATGTGTTCAGTAAGCGTTGTAATGTCCTCTAACTCTGTCATGACTGCAAAACTTAGTTTTTATATTCGTCAGGCATGTTATCCCAACCGGACTTGATTTCTAACATTAACGTATTTACTTCATCGAGCAGACTTTCGTCATTAGAGTAATTCGCGTTGATTAACCGCATGATCATGTAATCGTACAGATTATCTAGGTTTTCTGCGAGTTCACCACCGGCTTCTTTGTTTAATGCAGCTTGTAAGCCATTAATAATGGTGATGGCGCGGCTAATATTTTCACCTTTTAAGGCGATTTCTTTACGCGCTAAATTGCCTTTAGCAATGGCAATTCGTTCTAAAACTCCTTCCATTAGCATTTGTACAAGTCTATGTGGCGATGCGTCAACAACAGCACTTTGTATGCTGATTTG
>CAWUNX010000024.1:0-17902 GCA_963923905.1 uncultured Methylocucumis sp. | reverse complement strand
GCTCGGAGATGTGTATAAGAGACAGATACCATCGTTTCGGGATTAACGTTAAATGTTCCTATCGGCGCGACTTTTTCTTTGCGCACTTGAAAACATTCACACCTTAATATGAGATACTAATTTATTTTTAAATCTTAGCTTAAGGAGTAAAACATGACCGCTTTGGTAGGCGTAATCATGGGTTCGCAATCAGATTGGGACACAATGGCCGCAGCCGCAGAAACACTGGAAGCACTCGGTGTGCCTTATGAAGTCGAAATCGTCTCAGCACATAGAACGCCGGATAAACTATTCACCTATGCCGAATCAGCACAAGCTAAGGGCTTGGAAGTGATTATTGCCGGTGCCGGCGGGGCTGCTCATTTACCTGGCATGACCGCTGCCAAAACCGCTTTGCCGGTACTCGGCGTTCCGGTGCAATCCAAAACGCTTAACGGGCTAGATTCGTTATTATCCATTGTGCAAATGCCCGCCGGTATTCCCGTAGGAACGCTAGCGATTGGTAAAGCAGGTGCCATTAACGCAGCTTTATTAGCTACGGCCATTCTCGCTAACAAACATCCTCAATACCACACGAGTCTGGCTCAGTATCGGAAAAACCAAACTGACAGCGTTACCACTACGCCCGCTCCCACACTGACCACCTCGGAAAACCCGCATTAAAAGGAGAATAGTATGAAAATAGGGATTTTAGGCGCAGGCCAGCTTGCTCGGATGATTGCATTAGCAGGCTATCCACTGGGTATGGAATTTATTTTTTTAGACCCTTCTAAAGATGCTTGCGCTAATCCATTAGGCACGGCGTTAATCGGTGATTATGATGACCCAAGACTACTGGCTACGCTAGCCGAACAAGCTGATGTTGTGACCTATGAATTTGAAAACGTACCTGCCGAAGTTGCTGCGTTTCTATCCGCTAGAACTCAAGTTTTTCCTAATCCTAAAGCGTTAGCCGTTGCGCAAGATAGGTTATTTGAAAAAGATTTTTTCCGCGCGTTGGATATAGCAACACCTAACTATGCGCCGGTAGATAGTTTAGCTGACTTACAACTGGCTATGCAGCAGCTAGGTTATCCGGCAATAGTGAAAAGCCGTACTCAAGGCTACGATGGCAAAGGTCAAGTATTATTAAAAAGCGAAGCTGAGTTAGCCGACGCATGGCAAACACTAAACGGCGTTCCGGCTATCGTCGAAGCCTTTATGCCTTTTACTCGTGAAGTGTCCATTATTGCTGCACGCAGTCAGCAAGGCGAGATAGTATTTTATCCATTATCAGAAAATCAGCATAAAGGCGGTATTTTACGCGTCTCGTTAAGCACTGACGGCGACCCTTTGCAAGCGCAAGCTGAGGCTTATGTTTCGCGCTTATTAGAAGAATTAAACTATGTTGGCATATTAGCTTTGGAGTTATTCGACCTCAACGGCCAACTGGTCGCTAACGAATTTGCGCCTCGCGTACACAATTCCGGTCATTGGACGATTGAAGGCGCGTATACCAGTCAATTTGAAAACCATTTGCGTGCGATTGCCAACTTACCATTAGGCTGTACCCAAGCGATAGGTGCATCGGCTATGGTTAATTTTATCGGTGGTATCCCCTCTGCATCAGACGTCTTAAGTATCCCAGGCAGCCGTTTGCATTTATATGGCAAGTCGGCACGAAAAGGTCGCAAAGTTGCGCATGTGAACTTACACTACCCACATCATGAGCAATTAATTGCTCCACTAAAACAACTCAGTGCGCTAGCAGAGCACATTGACGATAGTTAGCGCTCTCATGCCCATAAATCTGCCAGCGAAAACTCGACGGCATCGAATGGCGGAATAGCCACTTTGTCGTCATCTTTCAGGATAGCAAGAAGCTGCCAACGACCTTCACGCAATTCAAACGCCTCTAGGCTCTGTACCCCTGGATCAACCAACCAAACATGAGTCACGCCGTAATGGGCATAAAGAGGCAGTTTTAACACACGGTCTTTCTTCATCGTCGAAGGCGATAAGATTTCACACACCCAATCGGGAACAACTTCAAACCGATGACCGTCAGGAATCGACGGCATTCGTTCGCGTCGCCACCCCGCCAGATCCGGAACAGCAACCTCCACATCGCGCACGAAATGCACTTCAGGGTCAGGAATAATCCACCAACCGCCAGGGTCACGATAGTTGACAAACTGTTTATTCAAGATACTTTTAACAATAAAACCAAGTGTTTCGATATGTTTTTATTATTAGCTACTATGAAACAAACTTGAGCAATAACGGTAAACAGTGGGCGAATAACTGCCGGCAACTAACTAGCTATAACGGCTTTTGGCTCATCAACCTCAGACAATATAAGGTATCAAGGCTTGTCATTCATACGTTTTGTGTTTTTACAGGCCATGTGACTTGTGCTATTCTACCGGTCACTTTTTTGTCACATAGCAACAGGATGTCTGCTCAACAATTCAAGCGGGATGCGCTTTTGCGAGAGGAACTATGTTAGAAACAAGCACTATGCTAGCGACAGTGCAACAAGTGATTAGCAATAATCAAGATAAGCCAGGCGCGTTATTACCCATTCTACACGGTATTCAAGATGCACTCGGTTACATACCCGATGACAGCGTACCGGTTATCGCAAAAGCCCTGGCCTTATCGCGTGCTGAAGTCCACGGTGTGATTAGCTTTTATCATTATTTTAGGACAACACCGCCAGGCAAACATAAAATTCAATTATGCCGAGCAGAGTCCTGCCAAGCTATGGGTTCAAAGGCGTTGGAAACGCATTTAAAAAACAAATTAGGCATAGATTTCCACGAAACCACTGCAGATGGTCAATATTCTTTAGATGCCGTGTATTGTTTAGGCATGTGCGCATGTTCACCAGCAGTACAAATCGATAACGATATTCATGGCCGGGTTAGTAAAGAGTCACTGGAACAATTACTGAGCAACTTGGAGCCAGCCGCATGAGTATTAATGTTTACGTTCCTTGCGATTCGAGTGCAATCGCGTTAGGTGCTGACCGAGTTGCTGCAGCTATCAGTGAATACGCACAGCAAAACAGTCTGGATATTCAAATTATCCGTAATGGCTCACGCGGACTTTATTGGCTAGAGTCTTTAGTCGAAGTTGCTACCGATGCAGGGCGTGTCGCTTATGGTCCAGTTCAGCCAGAAGATGTTGCATCATTGTTTGCTGCGAACTTTCTACAGGGCGGCGACCATCCTCTTGCCTTAGGCTTAACTGAAGAAATTCCTTACCTTAAAAAGCAACAGCGCTTAACATTTGCTCGCGTAGGTATTACCAATCCTATCAGCTTAGCCGATTATATTGCTCACGATGGCTATAAAGGCTTAAACAATGCCTTAAGCCTAGCACCTTCTGATATTGTAAAGCATGTGACCGACTCTGGCTTGCGTGGTCGCGGCGGCGCAGCCTTTCCTACCGGTATTAAATGGAACACGGTATTAAATACCCCTTCTGAGCAAAAATACATCGTTTGCAACGCCGATGAAGGTGATTCTGGCACATTTTCTGATCGCATGATTATGGAAGGTGACCCGTTTGTACTTATCGAAGGTATGACGATTGCAGGCTTAGCCGTCGGCGCAACCCAAGGTTATATTTATTTGCGCGTTGAGTATCCACACGCACACAAAGCCTTAAATTCAGCGATTAACGCAGCTTATGAAGCTGGTTATTTAGGTGATAACGTCTTAAACAGTGGTAAAGCATTTCACTTAGAAGTGCGTTTAGGCGCGGGTGCTTATGTTTGCGGCGAAGAAACCTCGTTAATGGAAAGCTTAGAGGGTAAACGCGGTTTAGTACGCTTTAAACCACCGCTACCTGCTATTAAAGGTTTGTTTGGTCAACCAACGGTTATCAATAATGTTATTTCATTAGCGTCTGTGCCCATTATCTTGGCTAAAGGCGGCGAGTATTACCGCGATTTTGGCATGGGGCGTTCGCGCGGCACATTACCGTTACAACTGGCAGGCAATTTAAAACAACCCGGCTTAGTTGAACTGGCTTTTGGTGGTAGCTTGCGTGAGTTACTATACGATTTCGGCGGTGGTTCAGCCACAGGACGCCCAATAAAAGCTGTGCAAGTAGGTGGGCCTTTAGGCGCTTACTTGCCAGAATCTCAATTCGATACACCCTTAGATTATGAAGCCTTTGCTGCACTGTGGGCTGTATTAGGCCATGGTGGTGTCGTCGCTTTTGACGATACCGTTGATATGGCCGAAATGGCTAAATACAGCATGGAATTTTGTGCTATCGAATCCTGCGGTAAATGTACACCTTGCCGTATCGGTTCGACGCGTGGCTATGAGGTATTAGACGAAATTACTCAAGGTCACGACCTAGAAAAAAACATACCGTTGTTACGCTCGCTATGCGACACCTTGCTCAGTGGCTCGTTGTGCGCATTAGGCGGCATGACCCCTTACCCTGTGCTGAGCGCTTTAAATCATTTCCCTACGGATTTCGGCGTTAACAATAAAGCGAATGCAGCTTGATAACTTCCGAGGTACACACCATGTCTAAAATAAAACAAAAAGATTTCGGCACCCCAGCCAGCACTGCTGAACAACTCGTTCAGTTAGAAATTGATGGTTTTAAAGTCACCGCGCCGGCGGGTACATCGATTATGCGCGCAGCGGCTAGTATAGGGATAGATATTCCCAAACTTTGCGCTACTGATAGCATAGAACCGTTTGGCTCCTGCCGTTTATGTTTAGTACAAATTGAAGGCGGACGCGGTATGCCGGCTTCTTGCACAACACCGGTTGCAGAAGGTCTTAAAGTTACCACGCAAAACCCACGCTTAGCCGAAGTGCGGCGCGGTGTCATGGAACTCTATATTTCCGACCACCCGCTCGATTGTTTAACCTGCTCCGCTAACGGTGACTGCGAATTACAAGACATGGCAGGCGCAGTAGGCTTACGCGAAGTGCGTTATAACCCGGTCACGACTCACTTAAACGCCACAAAAGACCAAAGCAACCCATATTTCACTTTTGACCCTAGCAAATGTATTGTTTGCTCGCGTTGCGTTAGAGCCTGTGAAGAAACGCAAGGTACGTTTGCCTTAACCATTGATGGACGCGGCTTTGACTCAAAAGTATCGCCTGGGCAAAACCAAAACTTCATGGATTCTGAGTGCGTATCGTGTGGCGCTTGCGTACAAGCCTGCCCAACAGCGACTTTAATGGAATCATCGGTTATCGAGCATGGTCAGCCTGAACACGCAATCGTCACTACCTGTGCTTACTGTGGCGTTGGCTGCTCTTTCCGCGCAGAAATGAAGGGTGAGCAAGTTATACGCATGGTGCCCAATAAAGACGGCCAAGCCAACCACGGCCATTCATGCGTTAAAGGCCGCTTTGCTTTTGGTTATGCAACGCACAAAGACCGTATTACCAAACCGATGATTCGGGCCAGCATTCATGACCCTTGGCAAGAAGTCAGTTGGGAGCAAGCGATTAACCATGCCGCTAGCGAATTAAAACGCATTCAAGCCAAATACGGCAAAGCATCTATCGGTGGCATTACTTCTTCTCGTTGCACCAACGAAGAAACCTATTTAGTACAAAAACTTATCCGCGCAGGCTTTGGTAACAATAATGTCGATACTTGTGCACGTGTTTGCCACTCACCTACCGGTTATGGTTTAAAACAAACATTTGGTGAATCATCAGGTACGCAAGATTTTGACTCAGTAATGCAAGCCGATGTCATCATGGTCATTGGTGCCAATCCAACTGATGGCCACCCGGTATTTGGCTCGGCCATGAAAAAACGTTTACGCCAAGGCGCGAAGCTTATTGTTGTCGATCCGCGCGAAATCGACTTAGTTAAAAATAGTCCTCATGTTAAAGCCGACTATCATTTAAAATTACGTCCAGGTACTAACGTCGCGTTAATCAATGCCTTAGCGCATGTCATCGTCACCGAAAATCTTATCGATGAAGCGTTCGTACAAAGCCGTTGCGATGTTGCCTCTTTTAATAAATGGAAAACCTTCATCGCTGATCCTAGACACTCACCTGAACAAGCCGAAGTGATTACTGGCGTGGCGGCTAGTGATATGCGCGCCGCTGCGCGTTTATATGCGTCCGTCAACAATGGTGCCATTTACTATGGCTTAGGCGTCACTGAACACAGTCAAGGTTCGACAATGGTTATAGGCATCGCTAACTTAGCTATGGCCACCGGTAACTTAGGCCGTATTGGTGTCGGTGTTAATCCTTTGCGTGGTCAAAACAACGTACAAGGCTCTTGCGATATGGGTTCATTCCCGCATGAATATCCAGGCTACCGTCATGTTTCTGACCCAGCCACTCGTGATTTATTCTCAACCGCGTGGAACGTACCATTAAGTTTAGACCCAGGCTTACGCATACCTAATATGTTTGAAGCCGCGTTAGACAACAGCTTTATGGGGTTATACGTCGAAGGTGAAGACATTGCACAATCTGATCCCGATATTAAGCATGTACACGCGGCATTAAGAGCGATGGAATGTGTTATCGTGCAAGACATTTTCTTAAACGAAACCGCGAAATTTGCCCATGTATTTTTACCTGGCGCATCGTTTTTAGAAAAAGACGGCACATTCACCAATGCAGAACGCCGCATTTCACCGGTACGCAAAGTCATGAAACCATTAGCCGGTTATCAAGACTGGGAAGTTACCCAGTTATTATCTAATGCAATGGGATACCCGATGAATTACCAACATCCATCGGAAATCATGGCGGAAATTGCAAGCTTAACACCAACGTTTACTGGCGTAAGCTATGAAAAAATTGATGAATTAGGCAGTATTCAATGGCCGTGCAATGACGAAACACCAACCGGCACACCGATTATGCATACAGAAGAATTTATGCGTAACGATGGTAAGGGCTTGTTTATGTTAACGGACTATGTCGCTACTCATGAACGCATCACGCCGATGTATCCGTTGATTTTGACAACGGGACGCATTTTGTCGCAATACAACGTAGGCGCGCAAACGCGCCGTACCGCGAACAACATGTGGCATCAAGAAGACCGTCTGGAGCTGCATCCACACGATGCTGAAGATCGCGGTATTATCGACGGTGATTGGGTAGGTATTAAAAGCCGTGCAGGTGAAACCGTATTGCGCGCATTAATCACTGATCGCGTACAACCTGGCGTCGTCTATACCACATTCCATTTCCCAGAATCGGGTGCTAACGTCATTACGACGGATAACTCTGATTGGGCAACTAATTGTCCAGAATACAAAGTGACCGCCGTACAAGTTACTAAAGTCAGCCAGCCATCGCAATGGCAACAAGAATACCTGGCCTTTTCTGAACAACAATTGGAATTCTTGGAGCAAGGTCTGAGCAATGGCTAAAGCCGATACGGGCTTACATTCTCTTATCTTCGATTTAGGTTGGCCTAGTTATCAACACTATCCGGTTGAACGCTGGCAACAAGGTCAGCGTTCAACCGAAACCGATTACATTGCCGAAGAAGTTCCTATTTCGTTGATTTACAACGGTGTTCCTCATGTTGTTATGCTGGCAACACCGACCAATTTAGAGGATTTCGCCTTAGGGTTTAGTTTTACTGAAGGCATTATCCAACACCCTAGCGAGCTATTATCGGTCAGAGTTTATCACCGCTCTAACGGTATTGAGATTCAGCTAAAAATCCCAGAGCAACGTTTCTCATGTATGGCCGATAAAGGCCGTAATTTAACCGGACGTACCGGATGTGGCTTATGTGGCGCTAGTACGCTACAACAAGCTATTCGTACACCGGGTGACATACAGAATGACTTATTATTGGATGCCAGCGATTTAACAGAAAGTCTAAACGCGATAAAACAACATCAAAAAATTAACAGTTTAACCGGTGCGGTTCATGCTGCTGCCTGGATTAACCTTAATGAACATGTTTATTTAGTGCGCGAAGATGTAGGCAGACATAATGCTTTAGATAAGCTCATAGGCGCTTTAATGAGTCAGCGCAAAAATCCAAGCCAAGGTTTTGCCTTAGTCACGAGTCGAGCCAGCTACGAAATGGTACAAAAAACAGCTTTTGCGGGTATCTCTATTCTTGCAGCTATTTCTGCACCCACCGGTTTAGCGATACGCTTAGCTGAGCAAGTTGGCTTAACACTGATAGGATTCGCTAGAAATAACAACCATGTGATTTACACACATCATCATCGATTAACCCATAAAACTGTAACGCTATGAAAATTGAAAGACTAATAAAAATGGCCAATGATATTAGCGATTTTTTTAACGCTGACAGCGATAAAGAAGTCGCAGCCGAAGGGGTAAAAATGCATCTACTCAGAGCCTGGGAACCCCGTATGCGAGAAGCCATTATTACTTATGCCGAACAAGACGGTAGTGGTTTATCAGACTTGGCAAAAACCGCTGTTAGCCGCTTACCTCATTAAACTCTTAGCTAATACACTGAACGCGTCTTGTTGCGTCCATGTCACTCTGCATTAGCCCGGCTAACAGCGACGATATAACCGAGCTATGTACGTTGCTACATAGCTTGTTTAAGCAAGAAACAGAATTCAGCCCTAATACCGAGCTACAAACACGCGGCTTAAAGTTAATTATTGACAATCCACAAACTGGCATTATTTTCGTCGCACATCACAACCATCGCATAGTCGGCATGGTTAGTGTGTTATTTACCGTATCTACCGCATTAGGCACAGAAGTTGGCCTACTCGAAGACCTCATAGTCGCGCCTAACGCGCGTGGCTTAGGTATCGGTACAGCGCTACTAGAACATGCATTGGCGTTTGCTAAAGCACGAAAGCTTGCAAGGATAAGCTTACTGACCGACGCTGATAACGAAGCCGCGCAACGACTTTACCAACAAGCTGGTTTTCAGCGCTCAAACATGACGTGCTATAGAGCGTTTAATAACTGAAGATGCGCGCTTATCGCTTATTTAAACATCTCATTTATGCGTTATTAGCCACTCTATTAGTGGCGTGCGCACCGCGCATTTACCCGCCTGGCAACGTTATGATAACGCCTGCATTATTACCCCATCGCTACTTAACCGCTAGCGGCGATATGCTGGCGGTTCAACAATGGTTACCCGATAACGCAACAAACGCTGTCGTGATTGCCGTGCATGGTTTTAATGACTACAGCCATTTCTTTGAGCAACCCGGAAACTACTTAAAACAACACCACATTGCTTGTTATGCCTATGATCAGCGTGGTTTTGGCGTAAGTCCAATGCGCGGGTCTTGGAGTGGTATTGATGCTTATACTGAAGATTTAAGCCAATTTATCCGCTTGCTCAAACAAAAATATCCTAAGCAACCGCTATTTGTGTTAGGTGAAAGCATGGGCGGTGCGGTGGTCATTGCAACAATGACGCAAAAATCGCACGCTGATGTGCAAGGCATTATCTTAATAGCACCAGCAGTCTGGTCTAGGGACTTTATGCCCTGGTATCAACAAAGTGCATTATGGTTAACTGAACATCTATCGCCGTGGTTAACGCTAAGCGGCAAAGGTTTAGCAGTAAAAGCATCAGATAACCATGCGATGCTCAAAGCCTTTAGTAGCGACCCATTAGTGATAAAACTCACGCGGGTAGAAACCATTTCAGGCCTTAGCGACTTAATGGATTTAGCACAACATCAAGCGGCTAGCCTTAACACCAACACATTGTTGTTATACGGCGCTCACGACGAGATTATTCCGCTAAAACCCACCCAGCAATTTATTCAACAGCTAGACCTTAGCAACAAAACCATAGGCTATTACGCCGACGGCTATCACATGCTACTCAGAGACCTAAACGCCGAACCGCGTTGGCGCGATATGTTGGCTTGGATACGAAATCAGCAAACCGCCCTGCCCTCTGGTGCCGATGTTTATGCTAAAGAAACGTTACTTAAAGATATTTCCCGTTACTAATAGAAAGAATCTCTTAAACAGATAACTCATGCAAAATAACTAAATTAAAATCAATGTGTTATAGTAATTTTCGTGCATTTATGGCTTTATAGATCAAAAGGATTAAATAGCTTCAAGCCAGCAATTTTAATAAAGTCAGCCTCGTTTCTACTCAGCAACTGCCGCTCTTGCACTAATGCCGTTGCAGCAATAATGGCATCGGGCAGCTTGATTTTGTATGTGGAGCGTAGTTGGATACAACAATCAGCAATCGTTTTATTCAAGCTGATTTCCTCAAACAGCGATAATAATGCACGCGCAGCAATTAGCGATTGTCCGGTATGGCCTTGCCAGTCTAATACTTCGATACGGGTAATAATTGAAATTGTACTACCGGATAAAATGCTTGCCTCAACCTGAGCTTTAGCTAATTCAGTAAGCTGTTGATTAAGATAATAAATGATAATGTTGGTGTCGATGACGCAGCCTCGGGCGTTTGTCATATCCTATGCCCATTCCGAGCGCATTTGTATAATATCATTATCAATCTGTTCAATCGTGCATGGCTTATCAACGCAACCCCATGCCTGTTGCAAAATTTCTTGTATATGCTGATTGCTTTGTGCCGGTTCAATAAACGTAACAATCACTTGTACATTATCTTGTTGCGGTACGTCATCCAGCCAATCTAAATGACCGCGTTTGTAAATTGCCGTATAGCTTTTTAACATTGGTTCGCCTCATAAAACATCATCAAAATTTAACGTCGAGCTCTATGCCCATATCGTTGGCAAAGACGAAAAATATACCCTGCTAACATCACTTACCCGTCACAAACGCATTAAAAAACTGCTTAGCGGTTCGACCACTACGACTACCGCGCGTTCTCGCAAAACGCAACGCCGCTTCATGCAACTCCGCTTTATCGCCGTTATAATCTGTAAAATAGCTATCAACAATGTCTAAATAACCAGGCAGACTACTGGGATAAAACGACAGCCATAAGCCAAACCGGTCTGACAACGAGATTTTTTCCTCTATCGTATCGGCATAATGCAGTTCGCCATCCACTATCGTCGAATTTAAATTGTCTTGCATGGTTTCGGGTAATAAATGCCTACGATTCGATGTGGCATACAGCAATACGTTATCCGGAGCGGCTTCAATAGAGCCTTCTAACACGGTTTTTAACACGATATACGACGCATCATTCGCTTCAAATGAAAAATCATCACAGTAAATAATAAATTTCTGCGGCAAATCGCGTATACCATCCACAATCTCTGGCAAATTCGCTAAATCGGTCTTAAACACCTCGATAATGCGTAAACCTTGCTCATAATACGCATTTAACAACGCTTTCACCAACGACGACTTACCCGTACCACGCGCGCCCCATAACAACGCATTATTCGCCGGTAAACCGGCTAAAAAGCGCTCAGTATTATGCACTAACGCGTTTTTTTGCGGCTCTATGCCCACCAAAGCCGATAAGCTAATCGTATCAATCGCATAAATCGGCTTTAAGCCCCCTATTTGATGACGCCAAACGGCTGCTTTTACCTGTTGCCAATCTAAGGCCATGCTTACTCCTGTGTTCGCATCTTATTTGCGCTAATAGTTAACCAGCCAAATAGAATATGCGACAAACCGGTATAAGCAAAGAATACTGAAAAATTAGCGTCAACCTGAATGCTGTTGATTTGCCCATAGACCTGCACTGACACAATCATCAGCAGCAAAAACAAACCGACTAGCAACATATACTGAAACTTTCGCGTGAACCAGCAATACAGCAAAACCACTAACTCAGTCATGCCTAAATTAACTAACATCCAACGCAAGTTATTATCTAAAGCGTCATATAAATCATCATTAAATTCAAACACAGAAGCCTCGGTCAGCGACAAAAAACAACCGCCTACCAACACAACCACCGCCACGGTAAAATTAATCGCTGCTATTTGTCCAAGCCATTTCATAAGCAACCCAATAAAAAAAGCCCTTCTCAAGAACACTAAGAAGGGCTTACAGAGGAGGATACGAGGAATCGACTAACCAACGCTCCTTATCGATTAACCGATTCCACACCAACTTAACCGGCAAATAATGGTTGTCAATAGCATGAACAAAACTTAGACAATAACTTTACATTTCATGAAATATTAGTTGATTAGGGAAAAATTGACTACGCTTAAGCAGGTGTTCAAATATAAATAGTCAAACAAGGCCTGCGCTGAAAAAGACAAACCCGAAACTAAACTGTTTCTCCCTATAACATACAACAAACCTTTATGAACAAACACATCTTAGTCGCTGACGACGATTTACATATTCGCGAAGTCATTAGCTTTGCGTTAGAAAAAGCCGATATGCGCGTCACGCTCGCTGAAGATGGACGCCAAGTGCTGATGCAAGCACGCGAGCATTGCTTCGACTTAATTGTGTTAGACATCAATATGCCGGAATACGATGGTTTAGAGGTCTGCAAAGAGTTGCGCAAAACGTCTGACGTTCCGATATTGTTTTTATCATCGCGTGATGACGAGATAGACCGAATTATTGGCTTAGAAATCGGTGGCGATGACTATGTGACTAAGCCGTTTAGCCCGCGTGAATTAGTCGCGCGCATCAACACCATTTTAAAACGCTTGCAACCGCCTAATAAGGCCACATCAACCGAAATCGTTATGCACTACGGCGATTTAGTGATGCGCCCAGAGCAATACTATGTCAGCTGGCAACAACAGACGATTAACCTCACTGCAACTGAATATGCCATTGTATTGTTTATGCTAAAGCAACCTAACCGCGTTTTTAGCCGTGAACTTATCATGCAACATGCTTTCACAACGCCTATTTATATTTCAGACCGCACGATAGATAGTCATATTCGTCACATCCGGCTCAAGTTTGCCCAAGTAGGCTGTAACGCTATTATCGAAACCGTGCACGGTGTTGGTTATAAGCTTAAACTAAATTTTTGATACGGCTTGCGTTGAATCAGGTTTTAGATAACACTTGCTAATCTTGATGCAGTTAAAGCTTATCCCCCTTAACTTTGAGGTTTACCATGACGGATTCCGCTGTTCTTCCTGCTACGATTCAAAGCCGTTGCTGTATTGTTGGCGGTGGCCCTGCCGGCATGATGCTTGGCTTATTATTAGCGCGTGCTGGCGTGAGCGTTACCCTGTTAGAAAAACACGCAGATTTTTTTCGTGATTTTCGTGGCGACACCATTCACCCATCAACGTTAGAACTCATGTATGAACTCGGATTTTTAGACGAGTTTTTAAAACTACCTCATCAAGCCTTAAACAAAATCGACGCGTGTATTAACGAGACCATCACACCGATTGCGGATTTAACGGCATTGCCTACACAATGCAAATTTATTGCTTTTATGCCGCAGTGGGATTTTCTGAATCTTATTGCTGAACAAGCTAAAAAATACCCTAGCTTTCAATTGTATATGGCAACCGAAGCAACGGGGTTAGTTGAAGCAAACGGCGTGATTACCGGAGTAACCGCTAAAACGGCAACGGCTGACATTACGGTATTAGCTGATTTAGTGATTGCTGCCGATGGTCGTTTTTCGACTGTTAGGGATTTAGCAGGGATGCAAGTGATAGATAAAGGCGTACCTATCGATGTGCTTTGGTTAAGATTAAGCAAGCAAGCGACCGATGTCTCAGCTACTTTAGGGCGCATACGTGGTAACCGTATGATGATTATGATTGATCGCGGCCAATACTGGCAATGCGGTGTTATCATCGCTAAGAACGGTTTAAATGAGCTAAAACAGCAAGGTTTAGCGGCATTTCGAGAGTATTTAGTCAAACTCACACCATTTTTAGTCGATAGAGTCGATGAAATTACCGATTGGGAACAGATTAAGTTACTAACCGTACAAATTAATCACTTAAAACAGTGGCATAGGCCAGGATTACTATGCATAGGCGATGCGGCTCATGCCATGTCACCCGCCGGTGGGGTCGGTGTTAATCTCGCCATACAAGATGCTGTCGCGACAGCAAATTTATTAGCAGAAAAATTACGCACCGATGCAACGATTAATGAGAGTGATTTGCACCGTGTGCAACAACGCCGAGAATGGCCTATGCGCGTGATTCAAACCTTACAAGCCTTTATTCATAAACGCGTAGGCTTAGGTCCTTTAGAAACAGCACAGACAAGCTTACCCATGCCGGTTAAGTTACTCAGACATTGGCCGTTATTGCAACGCTTACCTGCCCGTATCATCGGCATAGGGCTACGTCCAGAACATATTCAAACCAAAGATGCTTGGCATAAACCATGAGTGATACGTCGTTCCGCCTGATTTCTGCGTGCAGCAATCCTATCTTAGCTTTTGCTTATCAGAAAATTGAACAGCAACAGCGGTTATTAAAGCAAGTCCAGCAACTCTTACCTCAACCGTTAGCAGACCATGTGCGCCACTGTTTAATCAGTGGCTCAAACCTTCTGCTTTATACCGAATCAGCAGTTTGGGCCAGCCAATTAAGATTTTATGTCAAAATTATCCAAGCCGACTTAAGTCAAACCTATCAAACAGCTATCCACCATGTACAGATTAGGCTATTAACGGTAAAAACCGGACTCAGCCAATCTAAGCCTGTGCGCGCTAATATTCCTAGCTTAGAAACGATAAATACGTTGCACGCACAGAGTTTAACCCTACAAGACCCTGAGTTACGCGAAGCCCTGTTAAAACTCAGTCGTAAACTTAAGAGTCTGAACTAATGCCAGCCGCCGTATTGCTTAGTGGTATCACCACGAAAACCGGTTGATGTTTTATTATCATCCGGCATATTTACCATGCTTTCGGCAGCGATTACCATGTTTTGTCTAGTATAACCGCCTAGCGACTCAGCTTTTTTAGCAATTGCGGTCGTATAAGCATTAATATCATAAACTGTTATCAGCGGATCAACGACTACCGCCACTAGTGTATTTCCATCCTGATGCTCCGGGATAAAACGTAATATCAACGGTAATGCCGTATGGGGTGGTATATTTAATTTATAGCGCGTTGTGTTAATCAACACCGCTTCAGCCACTAAATCACCGGTATTTTTAAACGCATACACTTTACCACCCGGTGCGTGATGATCATCTGGGTTAATGACACCGCTTAACGTTACTTGGGTAGCAAATTCTTTAATTTCTTGCGGAATCATTTTAGCAACGGTCTTAGGCTCTTCTTGCTCACCACACGCTAGCAACAATAAACTCATAACTAAACTTGCGGTTTTCAACAACTGCGTTAAATTCATAATACCTCCTCCTCAATCTCGTGGTAGGCCTTACTACACTAGGTGTGTAAGACTTCTAATACTAAGTATCTGATCGTAATAATGTAATGTGCTGAAAAATAATAACATCATACCAAAAGATCAGAAATATGCGTACGGTTCGTATAGAGCGGCGTGGTTTTAACTCTTTGGATAATCTCTTGAAAGCTTCCGGGTATTGAGATGAAGCTTTGTTTATAACTGAACACGCATTAAGCAGCGCAGGAATTAGCCGTGAATATGTCACTTAAAATAGCTAACACTTGCGCACGAGAACTCGTTTTACGCCACACTAAGCCAATAGTGCGCTTAGGGGCTGGATTAGCAAAAGGCACATAGCAAATGCCAGCTTCCTGCTCGCGTATCGCAATTTTAGGGATAAACGTAATACCCGTTCCTGCTCGCACCATTTGCCTTAACGTTTCCAACCCTGTTGCGCGAACATCTTCTTGTTCCTCAGCATGATGTAAACGACAAAATTGTAAGGCCTGACCTCGCAAGCAATGGCCTTCGTCTAATAGCAATAATTTTTGATGAAACAAGTCAGCTTGGCTAATGCACTCATAGGTAGCAAACGGATGTCCTGGCGCAACCGCTAGCATAAATTCATCCTCAAATAACACCTTAGTTTCTAACAGAGAATCAGATTCAATAGGCAACGCTAACAACGCCGCATCGAGCACACCCGTGGTTAATTGCCTTAATAACTCATCGGTTTTTTCTTCGACCAAAATTAACCTAAGTGCTGGCAAAGCCTCGCGTATTAACGGAATCAAGTCGGGAAAAATATACGTCGCTAGGGTTGGAAATGCCCCTAAACGAAAATTACCTGCTAATGGATTTTGCGCGTTATGCGCCAATTGATTAATGCAATCGACTTCCAACAGAATTCGGCGCGCTGACGCAATAATATGTTGCCCCAACTCGGTAGGCAGCACTTTTTTATTATTACGCTCAAAAATGACCACACCTAACGACTCTTCCATCTTTTTAATCTGCATACTTAGCGTAGGCTGGCTAATAAAACATTGCTCCGCTGCTTGATTAAAACTGCGTAAATCAGCCACAGCCACTAAATAACGTAAGTCTCTCAGATTCATAAGTATTCAACTTTTTCGTTTTATCACTAACTAATCTTACAAATTATACTGGGTAGTTATTCATCCGCTCGACTTTTTCTCGTTCCCTCGCAGGAGTGATGCGCCTCTAACGTCGGCAAACTTTATCGCGTTATTCTGACACGTGACTCCTCTGTTGAATAAACGCCTCTATCTGTCCGGGTTGACGAGCACCACGCGCTAACCATTCTACTCGCCATTCGGCGATACGCTCGCCTTTCTCATGGATAAACTCATTAGGACTGGGTTCGTTAATCCATTCCCATTGCCGGATTAGGACTAGCGGCTGTTCTGCACCTTCAGAATGCTCAGCAAATGCCAATGCCTCGTCATAGCTTGCAAACGCGTAGTAATAATCCTCACCGTCAAACTCATCCGGAGCGCCGCGCTCGGGATGACACCAAACCCGATATTCTAAAACGTCATCAAAAAAATAACCGCCACCTGATTTGGCATGAGCCGGATATTCACCGACTAACTCAGGGCTGACAGCGCTAGGATACGTATTCATGTCATACCTCATTGATGATAACTCGTTAACAAAAGCTTAACCTAACCTGAACGACTTCACAAATCGGCTAATAAATAGCTGATTTCAAAAATAAAAGGCAATAATTCACACCCATATCCCATAGAGTTTGTCATCTTATTCCTGGGCAGCAACAGTGCCTTTCAGAACAACCAGGAGCCAAACCATGAACCCAACCTCACGCTTAATCCCCGTTTCATCTTTAACAGGAGTGTAGCCATGATAAGCGATAAAGCTCAGTATTTACTCAAGCACCATAATCCCATCAGAGAAAGTCTGTTTTCTATTATGTTGACGTTAGCCTTCGCGCTGATTTTGTCAGCTTATGCGTATGCCGATCAAGGTAAGTTAGCCAATTTAGTCGTCGCGGATTTAAGCCCGGCGTTCGATGCTAATACTAAACAATATACGATTCCTAAAACCTCAAACTGCTCAGTCCCAGTTACAGCAACTCTCGCTAACACGAGTTTAAAATTGTATGTCGCCAAACACCCAAACCAATAGCGGTACTACCCGCAACGCTTGGGTCTGTGATGGTGCTACTAAAATTGATGTGGTGATTTACCAAAATTGGACGGAAGTTGATAGATAGTGCTCGCCAGAAAACCCTCATTTTCCAAAAACCTAACGCCTTATCTATAGATGAATCGAGTACGGTTATTTTGCTTTAGGCGCTGTTTGGTTTATTTTTTAGAGAACAAGAGAGAAAAAATGAAAATATCAGGCAAAACCGCGTTTTTAAGACAAGGGAGTCCCACGGCGGCAAAATCAACCAGCGGTCGGTGGCTTATTAGGCGGCCTGTCGGTTGTTGGTGGCCTTGTTTAGCGGCTTGTCGCCGCCGCTCGCGCTCCTGCTCCTGTTGCCAAACGATATCCCCTAGACGATGAAGGTTTCGAGCTAATACGGCTAAGGCAACATACCGCTTGAAGCCAGCAATGCCGTGATCGGGACTTAGGTAGGTAGTTACAAAAAATCTTCCTGTCTTGTCCAAGTCAATCCACGCATCAGAGAATTGAGTGCTA
>CAWUNX010000023.1:0-17975 GCA_963923905.1 uncultured Methylocucumis sp. | reverse complement strand
GGGCTCGGAGATGTGTATAAGAGACAGCTATTAGACAAGCGGATATTCCTAAGGGGCAGTTAAAAATCATAGGCAAGGCGGTTAAAGCAAGTGCGCAAGAAGTCTCCCGCAACCCTCGCGCTCGTAGTGCAATCATGCGCGTAGCTGAGAAGTGCGCGTGAAAAACTTTAAGATTATCTGTTTGATAGTGTTATTTGTCGTTTTAATCGCATCGGCACTTGTCGTAGTTTATAGCAAGTATGATTCCCGTTTGTTATTCATAGAAATACAAGCTCAAGAGCAGGCATTGAATCAGGCGGAAGTTGAATGGGGGCAAATGCAAATGGAGTTGACGACGTTTGCGGATCAAAAACGAGTGGAAACTTTAGCCGTTGAAAAATTAAAGCTCGTTGTACCTATTAGAGAAAACATCGTTTATTTAAAGCCATAATGTTGGATTTCCGCTTTTTACCTAAAAATATTAAGCCTAAAAATGATTTTTCAGGTAGACGACGTTTTTTGTTAATCGCGATGATGTCGGTGATGGGGTTATTGACCTGTAGGGCGGTTTTTCTACAGATATTTAATACCGAATTTTACCAACAGAAAGGCGAAACTTTTCAGATTAACAACGTTGAGATTCCAGCATATCGGGGCACGATAAAAGATAGAAACGGCGTTACGCTAGCCGGTAGTATGCCGGTTAGCACAATTGTGGCTGATGCCAAAGTTTTAGGTGAAGATGACGAGCGTCGCCTTGATGAGTTAAAAAAAGACTACAGAAAAGACCATAAGGAGCTGAAAAAATTAACCGATGCTGATTTAGAGCTGATTAAGCAAGCTTATTCTAAAGAAAAAGCGATAAAACTCCGTCAGTTAACTAATATGTTAAGTTTGCCTAAGCATAAGTTAACCGACTTGATGGCCGAACAGCCGCCTAAACGCTTTGTTTATTTAGCTAAAAAAATAGATCCAGCTATTAGCCAACAGATTAAAGAGTTAAAGCTAGCAGGTATTGATTGCCTCACTGAGTTTAAACGCTTCTATCCGGTGGCCGATGTGTCGGCACATTTAGTTGGGTTTACCGACGCTGAAGGTGTTGGGCAAGCAGGATTAGAGTTGGGGCACGAAAAGGCATTAAAAGGTATTCCGGGTAGTAAGCGGGTACTAAAGGATGGTCATGGTCAAGTGATTGCTGAAGTGGCAAACACAAAATCACCGGAATCGGGTAAAAGCATAGAGTTAACTATTGACCAACGCATTCAATATTTAGCGCATAAGGAATTAGAAGCAGCCGTAACAGCCAATAAAGCTCAGGCAGGAACATTAGTGATTTTAGATGCTAAAAGCGGCGATATTATGGCGGCAGTTAATCAGCCATCTTTTAATCCTAATACTCGCGAAAACCTAGAGGAAAAAGTTTATCGAAATAGGGCATTTACCGAAGTGTTTGAGCCCGGTTCAACGGTTAAGCCTTTTATTGTTGCAGCGGCATTAGACCGTGGCTTAGTAAGACCTAATGATGTGTTTTATACCCAAGGTGTTTTTCATATTGGCAGTCATACGGTTAAAGATGTGCATAATTATGGCACTATGGATTTAACACACGTTTTGAAAAAGTCCAGCAATATTGCCGTGAGTCAGATGGCGTTGAAAATGTCGTCTTTGTATTTGTGGGAGTTTTATCGCAAGTTAGGCTTTAGTCTGCCGGTTAAGACGGGTTTTCCTGGCGAAGCAAAAGGTAGTTTAATTAATTATAAAAGAATGCGTGAATTCGACCGTGCTACATTGTCATTTGGTTATGGCGTTAATGTGTCTGCATTGCAATTGGCTCAAGCGTATACGGCGCTAGCGGATGATGGTGTGTTGCATAGAGCTAATTTGCTTAAAAACGATGATGCTCAAGGTGTTGATACTGAGCAAAGAGTATTTAGCGCAACAACCGCTAAACGGGTACGAGCCATGATGGAGCATGTGGTGAGTAAAGATGGTACGGCTTATGAAGCAAGGGTTCACGGTTATACGGTGGCGGGAAAAACCGGTACGGTGAAAAAGGCTAACGGTAAACACGGTTATGTTGATAAAAAATATTTTTCTGTTTTCGCGGGCATGGCACCGGCAAAAAATCCTCGTTTAGTTATGGTGGTTATGATTGATGAGCCGTCTGCCGGTCAGTATTACGGTGGATTAGTATCGGCACCGGTGTTTTCTAAAGTAATGAGTGGTGCGCTTAGGATTTTAGATGTTGCACCAGACCAACTAGAAACCATGCCACTGTTGCTAACGCAAACGCATTAATCGAGAGCAGATGAATATTATTGAATGGTTGGCTGACGTTGAATACTCGGTTGTTGATACAGTCAACTTAACATCAATAGAAATAAATGGCTTAGCTTTAGATAGCCGAGCAGTTAAGCCAGGTAATGTCTTTATCGCCTTATCAGGTAGTCGTCAACATGGTCTCGTTCATGTGCAGCAAGCGATCTTAAAAGGCGCTGTGGCGGTTATTTATGAACCTAAAGGTTTGGAGGCTTTTGTTGAAACGCCTGCACTTGACGTGGTATGTATCGCTGTGCAAGGTTTAGCTCAACAGTTAGGTCTATTGGCCGCGCGTTTTTATCGCCAGCCATCAAAAGAATTATCGGTTATAGGGATTACTGGGACGAATGGTAAAACATCATGCAGTCAATTTTTAGGGCAGTTGTTAGATGACTGCGGCGTGATTGGCACATTGGGTTGGGGAGTCGTTGGTGAATTGCAACAAACCGTTAATACCACGCCCGATGCAATTAGTTTACAACAGGTATTAGCTCACTTTGTTACGGCTAATAAGCGTTATGTTGCTATGGAAGTTTCTTCTCATGGACTGGTGCAAGGTAGAGTAGAGGGTATTGAATTTAAAGGCGCGGTGTTTACTAATATTAGCCGCGACCATTTGGACTATCACCAAACTATGGCTGCGTATATCGAGGCGAAGCTGAGCTTATTGACCAAGCCAGGGCTAGAGTTTGTTGTTGTAAATTTAGATGATGCAGAAAGCGCTAAAGTCTGCGAGATGATACCTAAAAACGCGCAATTATGGGGAGTTAGCCGTTATGGTAAGCGAGTTGAACAGGCCGAAAGTGTTATTGCAACAGACGTAAAAGCCTTAGCTCAAGGTTTTGCGATGACTGTCGTCTGGCGGACTCAGCAAGAAGAGCTTGTAGTGCCGCTTTATGGCGATTTTAATGTGGATAATGCGTTACTGGTGTTAGCGGTTTTGTTGGCATTAGGTGTTGATTTACATGATGCTGCAGAGCGACTAACGCGATTACAGCCTATAGCAGGCAGAATGGAAGCGTATATTTTTCCAAATTTCCCTAGCGTATTTATTGATTATGCTCATACACCTGATGCATTAGCGACGGTGTTATCGGGGGTTCGTCAGCATTGTCAGCAACAGCTTTGGGTGGTATTCGGTTGTGGTGGTAATCGGGATAAAGGCAAAAGGCCCTTAATGCGTAGGGAGGCTGAACGCTGGGCTGATCGAATTATTATTACTGACGATAATCCGCGCGATGAAAATAGTGCCGATATTATTCAAGACATCTTGTCTGATACGAGTGTGGACAACATAGTCGTTATTCCTGATAGAGCCTCTGCTATTCGTTATGCGATTAATCATGCTCAGATAAACGATAGTATTGTGGTTGCCGGTAAAGGTCATGAAGATTACCAAGAAATCAAAGGGATTCGTTATCCATTTAGCGACAAGAAAACCGTGTTAGCTGCATTGAATCAACAAATAATTAAGGGTGTTTGTTAAAAATGGATATGCGATTAAGTGAAATTGCGGCTTGTGTTGATGGAACGCTGCTTGGCAAAGACCAAACTATTAATTCTATAAGTATAGATACTAGAACTATTAAACCTGAGCAGCTTTACGTTGCTATCAAAGGGCGGCAGTTTGATGGGAATGATTTTGTTGGTGATGCTGAACGTGCCGGAGCTGTTGCGGCTTTGGTTAATCATGGTGTCAATTCAAACATACCCGTGATACAGGTTGCCGATACACGCTTAGCTTTAGCGCAGTTGGCAGCCAGATGGCGGCAAACTGCGCCTATACGCATGGTAGGTATCACAGGGAGTAACGGTAAAACAACTGTTAAGGAAATGACCGCTGCTATTTTGGCGGCAGCAGCCGGTGATACAGATAAGGTGTTATTCACTCAAGGTAACTTGAATAATGATATTGGTGTACCACTCACATTGCTTAGATTGCAAGATGTTCATAAGTTTGCCGTTATTGAAATGGGGGCGAATCATCCAGGCGAAATTGCGTATACGAGCAAGATTGCTCAAGCCGATGTGGCGATATTAAATAACGCTGGGCCTGCGCATTTAGAAGGCTTTGGTAGCGTGGAGGGCGTAGCTAAAGCAAAAGGCGAGATTATTACCAGTTTAGCGGATAACGGTATTGCGATATTAAACAGGGATGACCCGTTTTTCGCTTTTTGGTCAGAGCTTGCAAAGCCACGGCGAGTAGTTTCGTTTGGTTTTAACACCTTAGCTGATGTATCAGCCAAGAATTTAGCCATGAGTATACGCGATGGGCAATTTATAACGACATTTGATTTAGTAACTCAAGCCGGTGTGGTTAGTTGTTGTTTGCAATTAGCTGGGCGTCATAATGTGTTAAATGCTCTTGCTGCAATAGCGGCAGCGCTGGCATTAGATATTGATATTAATGTTATTGTGCAAGGTTTAGCGTCGGTTAAGCCGGTTATCGGGCGTTTACAGTTATTGCAAGGGCGTTTAGGTAGTATTGTGATTGATGATACTTACAATGCTAATGCTGCGTCATTAAAGGTTGGGTTGGATGTCTTAGCGAGTTGTAATAAAGAATCTTGGCTCGCTTTAGGGGCTTTTGGTGAGTTAGGCGAGGGTAGCGAACAGATACATTTTGAGCTAGGTCAAATGATAAAAGCCAGTGGTGTAACAAAATTATATGCTACGGGTAACAATGCTAAACATACAGTAACAGCATTTGGTGTAGGCGCACAGTATTTTGAGCAACAACAACAATTAATCACAGCGCTTAGCCAAGAATTGCGAGGACATGAGGCGATATTGGTAAAAGGCTCCAGATCGCAACGTATGGAAAATGTCGCTGCGGCCTTAGTGGAAAATTTTAGGAAATAACAACAATGTTATTGTATTTAGCAGATTATTTAATGAGCTTTAACGGTGGTTTTAGGGTTTTTCATTATCTGACATTTAGGGCGATTTTAGGCGTACTTACGTCATTAATGATTTGCTTTATCATCGGTCCTGCGATGATTAAAAAGTTAAGAGGCAACAAAATTGGTCAAAGTATTCGTGAGTTAGGACCGCAATCGCATTACGAAAAAGCCGGTACGCCGACGATGGGCGGTGCGTTAATTTTAATTGCTATTTCTGTTAGCACTTTACTATGGGCTGATTTAAGCAATCGTTATATCTGGGTTGTTTTGTTGGTGACCTTAGGTAATGGGGTTATTGGTTTTATTGACGATTATAAAAAAGTTATTAAGAGTAATAGCGACGGCTTATCGGCTAAGGCTAAATATCTTTCGCAATCTATTATAGGTTTGGCGGCAGCGTTGTTTTTGTACAACACGGCTACATTGCAGGTAGAAACTCAGCTCATCGTGCCTTTTTTTAAAGATGTGATGTTGAATATGGGGTGGATGTATGTGGTGCTAACGTATTTTGTCATCGTCGGTACGAGCAATGCAGTTAACTTAACCGATGGTTTAGATGGCTTAGCCATTATGCCTACGGTTATGGTCGCTGCCGGCTTAGGCGTGTTTGCGTATTTGTCGGGTCATAGCGCTTTTGCCCAATACTTAGCGATACCGTATGTGCCGCATGTAGGTGAGTTAATCGTATTTTGTGCAGCATTGATTGGTGCTGGTTTAGGCTTTTTATGGTTTAACACCTATCCAGCAATGGTGTTTATGGGTGATGTAGGTGCTTTAGCGTTAGGCGCGGCTTTAGGCGCGTTAGCGGTTATGGTTAGGCAAGAATTGGTTTTAGTGATTATGGGAGGCGTATTTGTTATGGAGACTTTGTCGGTCATCATACAAGTTGCGTCGTTTAAACTGACAGGCAAACGCGTGTTTAGAATGGCGCCTATTCATCATCATTTTGAGTTAAAAGGTTGGCCTGAGCCTAGAGTTATTGTCAGGTTTTGGATAATTACCGTGATTTTGGTATTGATTGGACTAGCCACATTGAAGTTGAGATAACCATGGACACAGGGGCGGTTATTAGAGCATTACAACAATATTTCGGGTTAAATCCTAGTGATTCCAAGGTATTAGTTGTTGGTTTAGGCAGCACGGGTGTTTCTGTTACGCATTATCTACATAAATTAGGGTTTAAATTTGCTGTAACTGATAGCCGGGATAAACCGCCGTTATTGGAGCAGTTTATTCAACAAATACCTGATGCGCCAGTATTTACTGGTGGTTTTGATGAGATGGCGTTTCAAGTAGCTACCCATTTAGTGGTAAGCCCAGGGTTGTCTCTTAACGAACAAGCCATTACTAAAGCGGTCGCAGGTGGCGCCAAGATAGTCAGTGATATTGATTTATTTGCGTGTTCCGTGACAAGGCCTATTGTTGCAATCACGGGCTCCAATGGCAAAAGCACTGTGACGACTATGGTTGGGGAAATGGTTAAGGCCGCAGGTTTGCGTGCCGCAGTGGGTGGTAATTTAGGCGTGCCTGCGTTAGACCTCATTGAGCAACATGCCGATGTGAATGTGATTGAATTGTCGAGTTTTCAATTAGAGCGCACCACGGTGCTAAATGCTGCCGCTGCCACGGTATTAAATGTATCGCCCGATCATTTAGATAGACATGCCGACGTCGCTGAGTATGCCCGGGAAAAACAACGTGTGTTTAATGGCAATGGCGCGATGGTGTTAAATATTGACGATACCATTGTTAATGCTATGCGCGAATTTGACCGTAAAACGTATACGTTTTCGATTAAAACCCATGCTGATTTTTATATCGCAGAGCAAGCTGGCGGTGAGCATTTGATGCAGGGACAAACGCCATTAATGCCATTATCTGCACTGCCTTTAGAAGGTCGACATAATGCGGCGAATGCGTTAGCGGCACTTGCATTAGGCACTGCAATTGATTTGCCAACGGCAGCAATGTGTGAGTCCTTGCGTAAATTTAAAGGTTTAGAACATAGAATGCAAAAAGTGGCGGAGATACGCGGCGTGGCGTGGGTGAATGACTCAAAAGCAACGAATATTGGCGCTTGCATTGCGGCCTTAGAAGGCTATGCGCGCAAAGTGATTTTAATTGCGGGTGGCGATGCGAAAGGCGCTGATATGAATGAATTAGCGCCAGTGATTAAGCAAAAAACTAAAGCCGTGGTACTCATGGGTAAAGACGGGCCGTTAATTGGCCGAGTATTAAAAGCATCAAATGTGCCGGTTTATTTCGTGGATAACATGGTGCAAGCGGTACAAACAGCAGCTAAGTTAGCTGAAACCGGTGATAGCGTGTTGTTATCGCCTGCGTGTGCAAGCCTTGATCAATATAAAAACTATCAAGATCGCGGCAATAAATTTACTAAAGCGGTATTAGCGTTGGTGTAACCGAAGATGAAAATGTCAAGCCGACTGTCTGCAACGAGACGATTCCATGTTGATGGAATGCTGATGCTAGCGTGGTTAGGCTTGCTCGCGATGGGCTATGTGATGGTCGTGTCTTCATCGATTCATATCGGCAAAAACCAATTGGCGAATATTTGGAATTACCCGTTTAAGCAGTTTGCGCATTTAATGTTAGGCATGGCATCGGCGTATTTAATTGCCAAAATACCTATGCAGCGTTGGGAGCAGTGGGGTATTAAGTTATTTTTTTTCGGTGTGATTTTATTGATGAGTGTGTTAATTCCAGGCGTAGGTGTGACTGTTAATGGTAGTACGCGTTGGATTAATTTAGGGATTTCCATTCAGGTATCTGAGTTAGTAAAGTTTTTTTCAGTTGTTTATATGGCGGGTTATGTGACGCGGCGAGCAGATTCGTTGCGTACGTCAATAGTGGGCTTATTAAAGCCATTAGCGTTACTGGGCGTAGCCGGTGTTTTGCTGCTATTAGAGCCGGATTTTGGTTCAACGGTCGTCATTATTGCGACGGCCATGGCGCTTATGTTCTTAGCCGGTGCGCGTTTAGTGCATTTTGGCATGTTATTCGGCGTTGTCGCGGCGGCTGGAATAATTTTAGTGATAGCCTCGCCTTATCGTTTAGAGCGTGTCAGTGGTTTTTTAGACCCGTGGTCGAATTTTAAAACCAGCGGCTATCAATTAGGTAATGCCTTGATTTCGTTTGGTATGGGGAAAGTATTAGGGGTTGGACTAGGTAACGGTGTGCAAAAGTTGTTTTACTTACCCGAAGCTCATACGGACTTTTTACTTTCTGTGATTGCGGAAGAATTAGGCTTAGTGGGGGTGTTGACAGTTATGGCATTGTTTTCGCTGTTTATCTGGCGAGCATTTAAAATAGCCGAGGCTGCCGAACGCATAGGGCTATTTTATGCGTCTTATGTGGCTTACGGTTTAGGTATTTGGTTTGGTTTACAGGCCTTGATTAATATCGGTGTCAATATGGGGGTTTTACCTACGAAGGGTTTGACGTTGCCGTTAATGAGTTACGGCGGCGGAAGTATGATTATTATGTGCTGCGCCGTGGGTTTGTTATGCCGTGTTTACGATGAAACCGTTGAAATTAAAGCCAATACTATTCCTGAACCTAGAGTGAGAGTTAAAGCAAAGCATGAATAAACGGATTGTTATTATGGCGGGTGGTACGGGTGGGCATGTGTTCCCCGCACTCGCTGTTGCCGAGTATATGCGCGAGCAAGGTTGGCAAGTGAGTTGGTTAGGGACAGCAAAAGGCTTAGAAAGTAAAGTTGCGCCGCAACATGGCATTGAAATCGATTATGTGGCTGTTGCAGGTCTGCGTGGTAAAGGCGTGTTGCAAAAAATCAGTGCAGTTTTCAAATTATTGCAAGCCTTAATTCAAGCATTTGTTGTATTGAAACGGCGCAAACCCAGTGTGGTATTAGGTATGGGCGGATTTGCCGCAGCGCCGGGTGGTTTTATGGCAAAGTTATTAGGAATACCTCTGGTAATTCATGAGCAAAACCGTGTTCCAGGGACAACGAATCGCTTATTAGCTAAGGTGGCTGCGCGGCGCTTAGAGGCATTTCCTAGTAGCTTTGATGCCAGTGTTAATGCCGAGTGTACAGGAAACCCTTTGCGTAAACTGTTTAATCAAGCGGCTTTAAGAGTGCGTGATTTTAACAAGCCTGTGTTGAATATTTTAATCGTCGGCGGTAGCCAAGGCGCTCAAGTGCTAAATGAAATTGTGCCGGGGGCTATGGCTAAATTATCTGCGGTAAGAATTATGCACCAAACCGGTACGGCTATGTATGCGCAGGTTGCTGAAGCGTATCGCGCACAGCAAATCGACGCTGACATTAAAGCCTTTATCGATGATATGGTCAGCGCTTATCAGTGGGCTGATTTAATAATATGTCGGTCGGGTGCGATGACGGTTAGCGAAGTATCGGCTTTAGGCGTACCGGCTATTTTTATTCCGTTACCCGGCGCGATTGATGATCATCAACGTGCTAATGCGAGATATTTAGTGGCTGCGGGTGCTGGGTTTGTGTTGGAGCAGAATGCGTTAACCGCAGATAGCTTGGCCAATTTGGTTCAAACAATCTTGCCGAAATTAGCGTCTATCAGCGTGGCGGCAAAACAATGCGCGCGTTTGCAGGCGACTGAAACAGTGGCGGCTATATGTATGGAAGAGGCGGGCGTATGAACTTTCCCAATAAGGATATTAGAGGTTTTGGTAATGTTCGCCGCATTCATTTTGTCGGCATTGGTGGTACGGGCATGTGCGGTATAGCTGAGGTATTGTCTAATTTGGGTTACCAAGTCTCTGGTTCTGATGTCAAAGAAAGCTCGATTACTCAGCGTTTAGCGCGTTTAGGCGTTAGCATTGTATTAGGCCATAGCCCGGACAATATTGCGGATACCGATGTAGTTGTGGTGTCGAGTGCAATAGACAGGCAGAATCCAGAAGTGGAGCAGGCTTATGCTAAACGTATTCCTGTAATTCCGCGTGCTGAGATGTTAGCCGAGCTAATGCGTTTTCGTTTTGGTATTGCGGTTGCTGGGACGCATGGAAAAACCACGACAACCAGTTTAACAGCCAGTATTTTAGCGGAAGGTGGTTTAGACCCGACTTTTGTCATAGGTGGCCGATTAAATAGTGCGGGCAGCAATGCGAAACTAGGCGCTGGACATTATTTAGTTGCTGAGGCCGATGAAAGCGATGCATCGTTTTTATATTTACAGCCGATGATTGCGATTGTTACGAATATTGACCAAGACCACATGGCGACGTATGAGAACAGCTATCAACGGTTAAAAGAGACATTTTTAGAGTTTTTACACCATTTGCCTTTTTACGGTTTAGCGGTGTTATGCCTTGATGATGACGGCGTCAAAGAAGTCTTACCTATGATTTCTAAGCCCGTCAAAACCTATGGTGTTTCCGAGCTGGCTGATGTTAGGGCAGTGGATATTGTTCAGGATGGGATGCAAACTGAATTTACTGTATTAAGACGCGGCGATTATCCTGCACTTAGAATACGATTAAATTTGCCGGGTTGGCATAACATGTTGAATGCGCTTGCGGCTATTACCGTAGCAACGCAATTAGGGGTTGATGATGACGCAATCATCGCTAGTCTTGCAGTCTTTAAAGGCGTGGGTAGGCGCTTTCAACATACCGTTGTTGAATTAGCTACATTAGGGCAAATACCGCTTGTTGACGATTATGGTCATCATCCTAAGGAAATTGCTGCGACACTGGAGGCATTACGCCAAGCATGGCCCCATCGGCGTAATATATTAATCTTTCAGCCACATCGCTATACCCGAACGCGTGATTTATTTGAAGATTTTGTACATATTTTATCGAGCGTTGACGTATTAATTTTGCTGGATGTGTATGCGGCAGGCGAAACAGCTATTCCAGGGGCTGATGGCCGCGCGTTAAGCCGAGCGATTAGGGTTAGAGGTAAAGTCGATCCGGTATTTGCTGAAGATTGGCAAGAAATTCCAGAATTATTAACCCGTCTATTGCGCACTGATGATGTTGTCATGACCATGGGGGCGGGCAATGTGGGACAATTTGCTGCCCAATTACCACTGTTATTGCAAGAGGCCTGGCCTAAATGACGTCAACATTAGGTCGATTGCTTTATGACGAACCGCTAGCAAAATATACGAGTTGGCGTGTTGGTGGACCTTGTGACTGCTTGTTTATACCTGAGCATAAGCACGATTTAATCGCGTTTATTAATCAACTACGCAGTGCTGAGCCGCTATTTTGGTTAGGTTTAGGTTCTAATGTGTTGATTAGAGACGGTGGTATTCGAGGGACGGTGGTTAATACTAAAAATCGGTTAAAAGAAATGTATTTAACCGAACCTACCGTGGTTTATGTTGAAGCCGGCGTACCATGCGCTCATGTTGCGCGTTTTTGCGGTGAACAAGGTCTGGTTGGTGCTGAGTTTTTAGCCGGTATTCCTGGGACGATGGGCGGCGCGCTCGCGATGAATGCTGGTGCATTTGGTGGCGAAACCTGGGCTATTGTTCAAACTGTGGAAACTTTAAATAGGCAAGGTCAGACGCAACAGCGCAGTGTTAATGAATTCGAAATCAGTTATAGAATGGTTAAAGGCTTAAACGGAGAATGGTTTACGTCAGCTTGGCTAACGTTACAGCCTGGAGACACCGGGCAGAGTCAACAAAAAATTAAGGCGTTATTAGAGCGGCGCGCACAAACACAGCCGACTAATCAGCCAAGTTGCGGTTCGGTATTTAAGAACCCGCCAGGCGATTTTGCTGCTCGATTGATTGAGCAGACTGGCTTAAAAGGCTATGTCATAGGCGGGGCAATGGTGTCGCCGAAACATGCTAATTTTATTATTAACACCGGTAGTGCGAGTGCTAGCGACATAGAAGATTTGATTTTTTATGTGCAACAGCAAGTGAAACAACAACAAGGCATAGTATTACAAACTGAAGTCTGTATGGTAGGTGAGCGTGGTTAAAAAACCAGAACAATTTGGCCGTGTTGCTGTATTAATGGGGGGTACTGCCGCAGAACGACCGATTTCTTTGAAAAGCGGTAGGGCGGTTTATGATGCGCTGATACAGCAAGGTGTTGATGCCGTAGCTGTGGATATTACCGGTGACTTTGTCAATACATTAAAGGAATTAAGCGTCGATAGAGTATTTAATGTCATTCACGGTCGCGGCGGCGAAGATGGTATCGTGCAAGCTATTTTGGACAGCTTAGGCATACCTTATACCGGTAGTGGTGTACTAGCATCAGCATTAGCAATGGATAAGCTTAGAACTAAATTGTGTTGGCGTGGCTATGGTTTAAGTACGCCGGATTGGCAAGCGATACCTCATGAAAGTGATTTAGCGCGGTGCGCTGAGCAACTTGGTTTTCCTTTGATTGTTAAGCCGGCGTTGGAAGGTTCTAGCATAGGGATTAGCAAAGCCGATAACTATGAGCAGTTGGTGCAAGCATGGACGCATGCTGCACAATACAAGTGCGATGTATACGCAGAGCGTTGGATTAAAGGCTGTGAATACACCGTAGGATTATTACAAGGCGAAGCATTGCCGGTTATTCGGTTAGAAACACCGCATAGCTTCTATGATTTTGAGGCGAAATATCTTGCCGAAACCACAAAATATTATTGTCCTGCAGGTTTAAACGAACACGATGAGCAAGGTTTGCGTAAGCTGGCTGTGCAAGCGGCACAGGTATTAGGTGTAAAAGGTTGGGCTAGAGTTGATGTCTTTATAGACGAGCACGGGCAATATCAATTAATTGAAATTAATACCGTGCCAGGTATGACCGATCATAGTTTAGTGCCTATGGCGGCTAAACAAGCCGGCATTGATTTTGCTGAGTTAGTATTAAGGATATTGGAAACTAGTTCGGTGTAATGGAAAAGTCCAGCGTGAAAAAGCTGTTTTTCATTGCATTCGCCTTTGTTGTTGTCATTGGGATTGGCTATTCCACGGGTAGATTGAAAGTGCCGGTAAAAATGGCATCATTGCCCATCAAGTTCGTGCGAACCGAAGGTGTTTTTCAATATATTACTAAAGAGGAAATTAAAACCGCTTTACTGCCTTGGGTAACAGGCAGTTTTTTAGAAGCTGATATGCAGGCGATTCATAATGCAGTTGCCGCCATGCCGTGGGTTGAGGCAGTAACGGTGAAGCGGATATGGCCAGACACCATAGACATTAGGGTTACAGAAAAAAAAGCTTATGTGCGTTGGGGTGATGAGCATTTAATGACCGAACAAGGCGTTATTTTTAAGCCTAAAACGATAGAAACGCATAAAGAATTAATTAAACTGACTGGGCCTGATGGCCAGCAGATGAAAGTATTGGAAATTATGAAAGGCATTGTGACCGCATTAGACGATCATTCGATGACGCTAGCGGAATTCGCAGTCAACAAACGCTGGGCATGGACGCTGAAGTTAACCAGTGGCTTAGAGATTTTATTAGGGCGTGATGACCAACTAAAAAAACTACAACGCTTTTTAAAATCGCTAACGGTTTTAACACCAGAGCAAATCGACGCCATGGCCGTCGTGGATTTGCGTTATCCGAATGGTTATGCGGTATCGTGGAAACCGGATAGGCAGCCGGACTGGCAGAACGGCTTAAGCCCTGAGCAAACACCCCCTCAGGATTAGATGAGTGATAATAAAGTTTGATTGGGCAACCCATAGAGTAAACAAGAATGGCTAGAAATAGAACCGAACGTAACTTAATCGTCGGCTTAGATATAGGCACATCAAAAGTCGCAGCGATTGTTGGTGAGCTAACCAATGAAGGTGGTATTGAAGTCATAGGGCTAGGTACGTCACCCTCGCGCGGTTTAAAAAAAGGCGTCGTTGTCAATTTGGAATCGACGGTGCAATCGATACAAAAAGCGATAGAAGAAGCTGAATTAATGGCAGGTTGCCAAATTAAATCGGTTTTTGCCGGTATAGCGGGCAGCCATATTAGAAGCTTAAATTCGCACGGCGTGGTTGCGATAAAAGACAAAGAAGTTACGCAATACGATATTGATAGAGTGATTGATTCGGCGCGGGCTGTTGCAATACCGGCTGACCAAAAAATTCTACACATCTTACCGCAAGAATTTATTATTGATTTGCAAGATGGTATTAAAGAGCCGATAGGCATGTCGGGCATACGCTTAGAAGCGCGAGTACACATGGTCACGGGCAGCGTTAGTGCATCGCAAAACATTATTAAATGCATTCGTCGTTGCGGTTTAGAAGTAGAAGACATTGTCTTAGAACAATTAGCGTCGTGTAATTCGGTATTAACCGAAGACGAAAAAGAATTAGGCGTATGTTTAATCGACATGGGTGGCGGTACAACCGATATAGCTATTTTTGTCGATGGTGCTATTAAACATACGGCGGTAATACCTATTGCAGGCGATCAAGTCACTAACGACATTGCCGTGGCATTGCGTACACCGACGGTTAATGCGGAAGACATTAAGCGTAAATACGCTTGTGCATTAACACAATTAGCCAATGTTGACGGCATTATTGAAGTGCCTAGCATTGGCGATAGAGCGCCGCGCAAGATTTCAGCGCAGAATTTGGCAGAAATCATCGAGCCTCGTTACGAAGAGCTTATGCTATTAGTGCAAGCAGAAATTAGACGTAGCGGTAACGAAGAGTCAATTGCTGCGGGTATTGTTTTAACAGGTGGTAGTTCAAAGGTAAAAGGTTTAGTGGAGTTAGCAGAAGAAATTTTTCATATGCCAGTACGAATGGGGGGGCCTGAAAACGTTACTGGTTTACCAGAAGTAGTGAAAAATCCAGTACATTCAACCGGGGTTGGGTTGTTAATGTACGGCAAAGAACACCAAGGTCTAGGTAAGCATGTAGAAGCGGATGGCGACAGCTTGGTTAATAAAATTAAAAGTTGGTTTCAGGGTAATTTTTGAGCTTTTTAAGGGGTAGTGTTGTGATGAAATATGAATTAGTAGAACCCAATAGCGAGACTGCCATCATCAAAGTCATTGGTGTCGGTGGCGGTGGCGGTAATGCGGTTGACCACATGGTGGGCAACCATATCGAAGGTGTAGAGTTTATTTGCGCGAATACCGATGCACAAGCGTTAAGAAAGCTCAATGTGAATAAAATTATTCGCTTAGGCGATGATTTAACAAAAGGCTTAGGTGCGGGTACTAATCCGGACATAGGCCGACGTGCGGCAGAAGAAAACAAAGATCGTATCCGCGAAATTTTGCAAGGCGCGGATATGGTGTTTTTAACTGCGGGTATGGGCGGTGGTACGGGCACAGGTGCAGTGCCGGTGTTTGCTGAAATAGCCAAAGAAATGGGTATTTTAACGGTAGCCGTTGTCACCAAACCGTTTGAGTTTGAAGGCAAGAAAAAAATGGATGTGGCGTTACAAGGTATTGCCGAGTTAGAAAAATATGTAGACTCGCTTATCACCATTCCTAACCAAAAGTTATTGCCGGTGTTAGGCGAAAACGTATCATTGTTAAAAGCTTTTCAAGCCGCTAATGATGTATTAAAAGATGCTGTACAAGGCATTACCGAACTGATCGTCCATCCAGGCTTAATCAACGTAGACTTTGCGGACGTCAAAACCGTCATGTCTAGCATGGGCGCGGCCATTATGGGGATTGGTTCGGCAACTGGCGAGTATCGTGCTAGAGAAGCTGCCGAAAAAGCGATTGCGTGTCCATTATTGGAAGATATTAGCTTACAAGGTGCGCGTGGTATCTTAGTTAATATCACAGCATCTGATATGGGTATGGCTGAGTTTGACGAAGTGGGTAAAATCGTGCACGAATTTGCGTCAGAAGATGCGATTATCAAAATTGGCATGGCGATAGACCCTACGTTAGATGACAGCATAAAAGTCACTGTTGTTGCTACGGGTATGGGACAACCTGCCAGAGCAGTCAATACGCCTTCATCCGTCTTGCCATTTAATAAACCGCTTAAAGGGCAAGGAACCGACATGCCTAATTACGACGGCTATGATAAGTCACCGTTGACACGGGGTAATACCGTATCGAGAGCGGATAACAGGGAAGCTCGTCCTTTCGGTGCTCAAACCAAAAAAGAAGGCGACTTGGATTACTTAGATATTCCGGCGTTTTTAAGAAGACAAGCTGACTAAGTGATAAAGGTTTAGTCTGTTGTTGGGATACTTACCTTTGCTTTATCTATACTAGGTTTTTATCGCAGGCAGAGTTATCGAATAAAAAAAGCGCCGAACGGCTAAACCGTTCGGCGCTTTTTTATTTAGCGATTAATGGTGGTTTTGTTCGAAAATGTCGGTGATAAATCCAGCATGACCTGCGGAGGCTGCATCGCGATAAATATCTTCATAATATCTCATATCGCGGGCGTCGCCATCATTAGCGATACCGTTACCAAGGTAAAGCGCAATTACGGCACCTGGTGAGTTAAACCAAAGAATATCATCGCCATCGCTACGGGTATCGTGTAAATCCCAGAATGTGCGTGCTACCCAAACTTCATTTTCCCAACCATTGGTGCAATCAGGTGGCGTGTTACGTTGTTCTGCATCCCAACCTAAGGCCCAACGGCCTGAGTTAAACCCACCCTCAGCAATATTTCGAGTTGGATAACCTACCCACGCAGCGATAAAGTTGGCAAAACCTTCACGCAACGCCATGCCTAGACGGGTAGGGTAACAGGTGTTTAAACTATGAGAACCACCAGAGCCTGCGGGTCGTTTATTTTCCCAGAACTTATTGTTTAACACATGTCCCATTTCATGATTAACCACATCACCTTGCACCCCATGGCTTGCTATCAGCCAAATGTCATTGCCGGATGCGCAACTCCAAGGTGAATCACCACCGCAATTGTTCCAGGTATTAGGGAAGAAGAACCGTATGGGTGAAGATGGCACCGGATTAATGCCTGCATCCCAGTATAAACGTGACCACATGGTCATTGCGTTATCGACTAATTCGCCTACGCCATTATAGGTCCCGCCGTCGGTGTCAGCGGTACGGTGACCGACATTAAATGATGTGCTACTAACCGTCCAAGTTGGGTCATACCACCAGTATTTATTACCCGCTTGGTTTTGCGGGGCATAATAACTGTTGTAAGAACGGTAATAAACATTGATTTGTTGGCCAGTTACAAAGCCAGCCGTATCAGGTATGTTGACAGACCATAAGCCATTTGCTTCTACCCAAGCTGAGCCTAGCATTGTCGAACTGCCAGCCCGGTAGACTTCAACCCTAAAGCCGAAGCCAGAATGTAAACTATGATCGGCTGACCAACGTGTAGAAAAACGTCCTGAAATAGTGTGAGTGATTGCCGGAGGAGCTACTGGTGCTGTCGCTATGCTTTTGGTTGTATTTTCAGGATAACAGATTTGTTCGCCTTCACCCGCAGTACCACGTGCTTTGCTTAAGTAGGTGCTCAAAAGTTTTTTAACATGTTTCAAGTAAATTTTATAGTGTATGAGTTACCAATGTTAGCGAGTATTTCAAACAAAGAGTCCTTTAGATTCTGGAATGATTGAAAGGCGGAAAAAGGCATCCATTCATATTTTATTTTTCGCCACAGTATTTCGATTAGATTGAGCTCAGGCGAATAAGGTGAAATCCTAACGATAATCAAGCCTTTTTTCTCCCATTGTTCAAGATGTTCTGTAAATTCATGACTGGTATGAATGGACGCATTGTCAATAATAGCTGCCATTGGGCGCTTAAGAGAGTCTGCCAATTCTGTAGTGGTCAAGTTTTTTCGGACACTAAGATAGGTTGTCGTTTAGTAGTATT
>CAWUNX010000022.1:0-18066 GCA_963923905.1 uncultured Methylocucumis sp. | reverse complement strand
GATCCTCTCTGGTCTCGTGGGCTCGGAGATGTGTATAAGAGACAGGATTAACACATAACCGCTAGTGAACTCGGTATTAGTCAGCAATTTTTTCAACGCTGACGGGACGGCACAAGGCTGCGTTGGCCACGCGGTATTGACCGCAATGCGTTTTAACAGCGCTATGTCCGCCTGAGTCAATTGCGCGCTTTGCTGTTGCCTGTGCTTAAACGCATTAATCTCAACATCACTAGGCCAAGTGGCCTCAGTATGTTTAAGCTCACCACTAAAATGCATGGCAGCCATTTCCTCTGCCCAGCTCGGTAATACACCATGACAGGTTCGAAAGCTGGCTTCATGAAATAATTCATGACGCAAGTATATTTCAGCACTTAGCTCACCTTCGGGCTGGCTACGCAAAAAAATACTACCGGGTCGCCAACCACCGGCGTGCTGAGTAGTAAAATTGCCTTCAGTTAGGCTAGGAAAAACGCGTACTGGCTCGGCATCATTAGGAATTTGATAACCTAATGTCGCTAGCTCATTTAACGCATTAAGACTGGTGTGTTGTAACTCAACGTGCTGGCTTAGCAAGCCAAATAGCAAAACAGCACTACCGACTTCATATAAACGCCGACTTGGTCGTGTTCGCTTACACCACTTGCGCTTGTAAGGCTTTAATTTCATCACGAATTTTAGCTGCTTGTTCAAATTCTAAGTTGCGCGCATGTTGGTACATAGCATCTTCTAATTGCTTTAGCTTTTTGGCCTGTTGTTTAGGCGTCATAGCTTGATAATCTGCCGCTTGTTCAGCCACTCTCAATGCTGCACTACTAGAAATCAGACCGCTACCTGGAATCGCCACTTGCAAAATATCGGTAACCGACTTACTGACTGTTTTCGGCGTTATCTGGTGTTGTCGATTAAATTCAGCTTGTTTTTCGCGGCGCCGCTCAGTCTCGTCAATCGCATTCTGCATGGATTGAGTCACCTTATCTGCATACAAAATCACTTTGCCCTTAGCGTTACGCGCAGCTCGCCCAATAGTTTGAATCAACGATACCGTAGAGCGTAAAAAACCTTCTTTATCCGCATCTAAAATGGCAACCAGTGAAACTTCTGGAATATCTAAGCCTTCACGCAATAAGTTAATACCGACTAACACATCAAATTGACCTAAGCGCAAGTCTCTGATAATTTCAACCCGCTCGACTGTATCAATATCTGAATGTAAATAACGCACTTTAATACCATGTTCAAATAAATACTCGGTTAAATCTTCGGACATGCGTTTAGTTAATGTCGTAACTAACACGCGCTCATGGCTCGCGACTCTAAGATTAATTTCTGAGAGTAAATCATCCACTTGCGTAGTTGCCGGTTTTACTTCAATCAGCGGGTCTAGTAAACCCGTAGGTCTGACGACTTGCTCAACAAATACACTGCAATGCTGTTTCTCATAAGGGCCAGGTGTCGCCGAGACATAAATACGTTGCGGCGATTTGGCTTCAAACTCAGTAAATGTCAGTGGCCTATTATCCAATGCCGAGGGCAACCGAAAACCATATTCGACTAAAGTTTCTTTGCGCGAGCGGTCGCCTTTAAACATTGCGCCTACTTGCGGAACAGTTACATGACTCTCGTCGATAATCAATAAAGCATTTGCGGGCAGATAATCAAACATCGTCGGCGGAGCTTCGCCTGCCGCTCGTCCCGATAAAAACCTTGAATAATTTTCTATACCGGAGCAATAGCCGACTTCTAAAATCATTTCTAAATCAAACAACGTGCGTTGCTCTAAACGTTGGGCTTCAACTAATTTATGCTGTTTATGCAAAAACGCTAAGCGGTCTTTAAGTTCAAGCTTAATCGCCTCGACCGCCGACAACAGTAATTCGCGCGGTGTCACATAATGGTTTTTGGGATAAACAGTATAGCGAGCAATACGGCTAATCACTTCGCCAGTCAATGGGTCAAATAAAGTCAAACGTTCGACTTCGTTATCAAACAACTCGACGCGCAACGCTTCGTTTTCTGATTCTGCCGGGAAAATATCAATCACATCGCCACGCACCCTATAGGTGGAACGGCGTAATTCCATATCATTTCGGGTATATTGCATTTCAGCCAAGCGTCGTAAAATCGCGCGTTGGTCAATCATATCGCCTTTAACTAAGTGCAATACCATCTCAAAATAAGACTCAGGCTCACCTAAGCCATAAATCGCTGACACCGTTGCCACGACTATCGTATCCGAGCGTTCTATCAAGGCTTTGGTCGCTGATAAACGCATTTGCTCGATATGTTCGTTCAACGAGGCGTCTTTATCTATAAAGGTATCCGACGCCGGAACATAGGCTTCCGGCTGATAATAATCGTAATAGGAAACAAAATATTCGACGCTGTTTTCTGGAAAAAATTCTTTCATTTCGCCATATAACTGCGCTGCTAAGGTTTTGTTAGGCGCTAAAATCATCGCGGGACGCTGCACATGCTCAATGACATTAGCTATCGTAAACGTCTTGCCTGAACCGGTCACGCCTAACAGCGTTTGATGCACTTCGCCATTATTTAACCCTTGAACTAATTGTTGAATAGCTTTGGGTTGATCGCCTGCCGGTTGAAAACGACTCTGTAAAGCAAATAGTTTTTGCATATTCTCTTAACTCATATAATCGGCGTTATCATAAAGCTCTGCATGGTAACAACAAGACGCTGTGACATTGCTCACAAGTCGGTATATTTACAATAACTGCTTATTAAGCGTTTAACTTTAACGCTAGCCTAGTCATTGTTAGGCATTGAAAAATCAAACTTACTTAACACCTTACCTATTGATGTTATGAGTTGTTATCGGCGATAATGCCTGACGGTCAACACTATAATTCAAATAATATGCTTAATTTTCAAGAAGATACAACTATAGAGCGCAGGCAAAGCATTAGATCTCACATTGAAACCAATTACATACTTATACTGGACAATCATGAATTTGCGGGTATCACAGGTAACATTAGTTTAAGCGGTGCGTTTCTTTGTAATCCACACCCAGAACTACCTATTACAAATATTAATCAACAAGGTCAGCTTGCGCTTTATATCAATAACGAATGGTTACACTTTCTCTGTGAAATCGTCTACATTTGCCAAACTGATGACGATGCGTTTCCAATAGGTGCTGGTGTGGTGTTTCAAGATGAAGATTCGGCTACTAGCCAAGCGATGCTGAAATTAGCCGAGTTATTCGATTCATGGCATTAATCACGATGAATTCGGCGAAAAGCAACTGCCATGGTGAGTTCGTATGTCAACTCATCATAAAAACTATTATCTAGGCGCTTGCTTCCGACGTAGTTAATGGAAGCTTTTTTTCTTCGGTCAGCCATTCACCTAAATCAACTAACTTACAGCGTTCTGAGCAAAAGGGTTTATAGCGATGTTCGGGTAGCCAATCAACATGTTTTGCACATATTGGGCATTTAACTATCAGCTGTTGAGAGTTAGTAGTCATTAAAATAAACAACACGTCAATGTAAAAGGAATATCCTCTTGAGTTTGAGCCGGTCTTTTTTCATCTAAGGCAGGTTCCACAAAGCGAATGGTACAACGATGTTTGCCGCCGCTAATTTCAGCAAAACAAGGGATGGCACTATCAACGCTAATTTTGAGCATTTGAAAAGGTTGGCTACGATCTAACGAAAACTGAAAAAAACCAGCCGTTGCCACTTCTTGTGATGATGAATTACTGCTGCGAATAAAACTTAAGATTAAATCGATACCAAGACTAATATCGTTAAACGGACTACTCCAAAGCTCCAAATCTCTGCGTCTTGTTGCTTCATCTTGTGCCAGCCAAAAATGATATTCTGGCAAATCAAACGAACATGTTCCCCCTGGAATAGAACTGCGTTGAGCTATGCTTTGAAATAAATCGCTTTCCATAACGTTAATACCCACTTTACCGGTCGATGCATAAAGTTTTTTACTAATTTGCGCTAGTTGTAGCAAAATATTTTGTAATTTCTCGCTATCAACCCCTTCATTATCGGCAATCTTATTTAACGTCTTGGCATTTCTATCCAATTCTTTTAGGATTTCAGACTTTAAATCATTACGTCGAAAAATTGACATAATGTCTAACAAAACTGCTATAGCGGCTCGTTTATCAGCTTCGGTACTGCCTGCAGAAAAGTGACTAAATTGTTGAAATAATTGCTCTAGTCTTATGAAAACACGAATACGTTCATTAAGAGGAAATTCATAGGTAACAGTGGTGTTCACAGACAAGTTAATTCCTGGATTTGCTTATTGAAAGATATAAATTGTGCAGTTTTTTAACCCTTTCTGCAAGTGAATCATCCGTGTTTGAGTTATCGATTACATCATCGGCGTGGCTTAACCTGTAGCCTCTGGATACTTGGCTAGCAATAATGCGTTCGACGTCTACCTTGTGTTGTTTATCCCGCGCCATCACTCGGCTAATTTGCTGTTCTAAAGTACAATCAACAACCAATACCCTATCGACGCTAGCAACGCCTTTAGTTTCAAATAACAAAGGTAGACAAATAATACTATAACTGACATGTTCCTTGGCAAGCGATTCAGTCTCAGTGGCTATAGTTTGATAAATAAGAGGATGCAAAATAGCTTCTAGCTGTTGCTTTAGCATCGGCTGCGTAAAAATAAGACTGCGTAATGCCGCTCGATTTAACCAGCCATTATCAGTCAAAATAGTGTCACCAAAAACGTGCTGAATTTGCTGTAACGCTGGCTGACCAGGCATGACTAAACGCTTAGCAATCTCATCAGCATCAATAACAGGCGCGCCTAAATCTAAAAACAGTTGTGCTACTGTCGATTTTCCACAGCCTATACCACCGGTTAAACCGATTTTTAGCATCGTTAAAATCCAGCCACCTTAAGGTAAAGCCCCGTTAAATCGCGCCCCCATAACAGCGCTATCCAACCTGCAACGGCTAAATATGGGCCAAAAGGAATAGGCATACTTTGGTCGCGTTTACTGATTAGCATTGTGGCAATACCAAACACCGCACCCACTAGCGATGATACTAAAATAATCAGCGGCAATTGCTGCCAGCCTAACCACGCACCTAGCATAGCCAATAGCTTGAAGTCACCAAACCCCATGCCTTCTTTACCGGTTAATAATTTAAACACATGGTAAACCGACCAAAGTGATAAATAGCCAAATACTGCACCTAGCACAGCCGAATCAATGTCAGCAAAATAACCACCCAAATTAACCACTAACCCCAACCATAACATAGGCAACGTAATCGAATCAGGTAATAAAAAATGGTCAATATCGATAAACGTCAACGCAATGAGCGAGCCTGTCAGCAACAACGCCCATAAGGTTTGAGGCGTAGCACCTAATCGCCACGCCACTAGCATGAAGCTCAAGCCAGTGATGAGTTCTACCAATGGATAACGTAGCGCAATGGGTGAGCGACAACTTGCACAACAGCCGCGCAATAAGACATAGCTTACAACCGGTATATTTTGGTAGGGTTTAATCGGCGTACCACAATCGCGGCAACGTGATAATGGAAACATGAGGTTAAACGGCTCTGCTTCCGGTTCTTCAGGTAATTGCAAAAAGGCTAAACACTCTTTTCGCCAGTTACGTTGCATCATAATTGGCAAACGGTAGATTACAACATTTAAAAAACTACCGACTAATAAGCCAAACAACAATGCTAAACCCATATACAACGCGGGCGTGGTCAATAATAACTCCAACACGTCAGTCATGCTTCTTCGCCTTGTAATAATACTTGCGCTTAACCAACTGCTGCACCCATTTTAAAGATAGGTAAGTACATGGCAACGATTAAGCCACCCACCAAGATACCTAAAATCACCATAATAATAGGCTCCATTAAGCTGCTTAAGTTATCAACTAAATTATCGACTTCTTCTTCATAAAAATCAGCAACTTTGGCTAGCATAGCATCCATAGAACCGGCTTCCTCACCGATAGCAACCATTTGCTGTACCATATGAGGCCAAATGCCTGATTGCTGCATCGCAAACTGCAGCCGTTGACCTGAAGCGACATCTTCCCGCATTCTCAACACCACTTCGGCATAAATAATATTGCCGCATGCACCCGCTACTGAAACTAAAGCCTCAACTAAAGGTACACCGGCTGCCGACATCGTTGATAGCGTCCTAGCAAAACGCGCAATCGCTGATTTATTAACAATTAAACCAACCACCGGTATTTGCAATAACATTCTGTCTAAAAAATGGTTAAATTTGCGGGAGCGCTTTTTGAAAAAATTAAACACGTAAAAGCTACCCCCTATGACGCCTAACAGTATCCACCACCACTCTTGTAGCCATTTAGACATCTCGACAACCATGCGAGTAAACGCTGGTAAATCGGCGCCAAAGCTTTTAAACAAGTCTTCAAATACCGGCACAACGAATAATAACAAAATTGCCGTCACTAAAAATGCAACCACAATAACCGCTATTGGGTAAGTTAACGCTTTTTTTATCTTTTTCTTCATCGACTCCGTTTTTTCTTTATACGTCGCGATTTTATCTAATAAGGTCTCTAATACACCTGCTTGCTCGCCTGCTTCAACTAAATTGCAAAACAATTCATCGAAATAAACCGGTCGCCGTTTTAACGCGACATTCAAACTTTCGCCGCCTTCAACATCGGTTTTAATGCCAAGCAGCAATGCTTGCATACTCGGATTTTCATGGCCTTTACCAATAATATCAATTGCTTGCACTAAGGCGATACCTGATGCCAACATCGTGGCTAACTGTCTAGCAAAAACAGCAATATCCCCAGTGGTAATAGGCTTAGGCCGTGAACTAAATAAAGGCTTAGGTTTTTTACGAATTTTGGTAACCCTATAACCTTGTCTACGCAACTCAATTTTTGCAACTAATTCATTTCGTGCAGAAATTTCGCCTTTTACTTTGGATCTGGCTTTATCTACGCCTTCCCATAAGAAATCTAAAACTTCGGTTTGCTCGGCCATTGTTATTCCTTAGTAACTCTATCGATTTCTTCCAAGCTAGTAATGCCTTGGATAATTTTGAGTAAACCCGACCGGCGTAAATCATTAATGCCTTCTGATCGGGCTTGTTCACTTAATTGCAAGGCATTACCGCCTTCAAGAATTAATCTACGCATGTCTTCGCTTAACGTCATGACTTGGTAGATACCTACACGACCTTTATAGCCATGATTACAATGCTCACAACCATTTGCTGAAGGCCCATAAATCACGACATCATTTAGCTCCTGCTCTTCAAAGCCAGCATCTAATAATACCTTTTTCGGAAAATCTGCCGGTTTTTTACAATACTGGCATAAACGTCGCGCTAAACGTTGCGCCATAATTAAATTGACCGCTGATACGATGTTAAATGGTGCTACGCCCATTTGCATTAAGCGGTTAAGCGTTTGTGGTGCATCATTGGTGTGTAACGTCGATAACACTAAGTGACCGGTTTGCGCCGCTTTGACGGCAATATCAGCGGTTTCTAAGTCTCGAATCTCACCGACCATGATAATGTCAGGGTCTTGCCGTAAAAATGCGCGTAACGCATTCGCAAAAGTTAACCCCGCTTTAACGTTCACATTGACTTGGTTAATCCCTTCGACGGTAATTTCTACCGGGTCTTCTGCCGTCGAAATGTTTCTATCGACACTGTTTAAAATATTTAACCCGGTATACAGCGACACGGTTTTACCGCTACCGGTAGGCCCTGTCACTAATACTAAGCCATAAGGTTTATGAATAGCGTTTAAAAATAACTCCTGTTGCTCCGGTTCAAAACCTAATTTCTCTATGCCTAATTGCGCACTGGTCGGGTCTAAGATACGCAATACCACTTTTTCGCCGAACAACGTTGGGCAAGTATTGACCCGAAAATCGATAGTACGATTTTTTGATAAAATCATCTTAATCCTGCCGTCTTGCGGTACGCGCCGCTCAGCAATATCCATCCTAGACATTACCTTAATTCTGGAGGTAATCCGCATCGCTAAATTGGCGGGCGGGCTAGCGACATTGTATAACATGCCATCTCCCCGAAATCTAACCCGAAAGCTCTTTTCATAGGTTTCGATGTGTATATCAGAAACGCCTTTTTTGACGGCATCCAGTAAAAGCTTATTCACATAACGCACTATAGGCGCTTCATCTTCAGCATTAACTTCAACAGCGCCATCATCCGCACCTGAGGTGTTTAAATTATCTAAGTCCGCATCTAGCAAATCCGCAATCGACGTATCCATTGCTTCTAACGCGGTTTCAATAGCAATGGTTAGTTTTTGCTCGTCAACTAAAATAATTTCGGGTCGTAATAAGCTTTGGAATTTAATGTCTTCGACCACTTGATGGTTGGTCGGGTCAGACATGGCAATAAACAACGTTTTGCCGCGCGTATACAACGGCAACACATGATGTTTTCGAATCAATTTTTCGCTAACCAACGATACCGGTACCGATTTGACATCAATGGCATCCAAATCAAAATACGGAAAACCAAACTCAACAGAGGCTTTAGCAGCCAAGGTTTTGCTATCAACGTATTTATTTGCTACTAAGTAAGTAATCAATGAGATATTGGCTTGCTTAGCTTCTTTACAATAGAGCTGGGCATCGCTTTCAGTGATTAATCCATCCTGAACTAATAGTTTTATTAATCCGCTTGTTTGAAAATCTTTCTGAATTGTTGCCATGTCAAAAAAATGCGTGAATAGTGATTAGAAAAATATAGAAGAAACCCAGCTATTGTCCAGAACGAGTTTAGCAGTTCCGGGTAAAAACCGCTAAACTGGCGTGAATCTAGCTTTAGCTATCTTATAACGCTTTTATCTTTTCCAATTGCTGAGCTAAATTCGCTAATTTTGAAACAATATCTTTCTGCTTAGCTTGTTCTTTAGCAAGTACGTCTGTAGGTGCTTTATCAACAAACGCGGGATTGTTTAACTTAGCCTCTATTCGCGGTAGCTCGGCAGTTAACCGCGCGATTTCTTTTTCCAATCGAGCCCGCTCGGCAGCTTTATCAATAATACCGGCCATAGGAATTAAGATTTTTAACTCATCGACCAGTGCTATTGCTGATTCCGGCGCATTGTCAACGGTAGCTAGCCAGGTAATAGACGATAAACGCGCTAGCTTTTTAAGATACGTTTCGCTGTTAGCTAGGTACTTTTTATCTTGTTCGTCACCATCTTGCAATAACACCGGTAATGGCTTGCCAGGCTCAATATTCATTTCGCCACGAATCCGCCTTACCCCTAAAATAAAGCTCATCATCCATTCGGTTTCAGCAACCGCTGCCGTATCAGCGATATAAAAATTAGCGTCTGGATAAGGTTGTAACATAATCGTCGCGCCGTTAATACCGAGCTGGCTGGCAACCCGTTGCCAAATTTCTTCGGTAATAAACGGCATAATCGGATGCGCTAAACGCAATAATGCATCCAAAACGGTTAATAAGGTATGGCGCGTAGTTTGTTGCACAACAGAGTCAGCATCTTGCAACGATACTTTTGCCAATTCTATATACCAATCGCAATATGCGTTCCAAGTAAATTCGTAAATTGCTTGTGCAGCTAAATCAAAACGATAATGGTCAATGGCATGACGGGTAGCTTCTATTGTTTCATTCAGTTTGGTTAATATCCAGGCATCGACTTGAGTATAGTGTTTCTCTGGGTTCGCTAAACCTATATCCTGCTCTTCGGTGTTCATTAACACAAAACGCGAGGCATTCCACAGCTTATTACAGAAATTACGGTAACCTTCGGTGCGCGCTAAATCGAAGCGAATATCGCGCCCGGTAGAAGCTAACGAGGCAAAGGTAAAGCGCAATGCATCGGTGCCATAGGCGCTAATGCCATTTGGAAAATCTTTACGCGTCGCTTGTTCGATTTTCTTCATTAAATGCGGTTGCATCATGCCGGAAGTGCGTTTTGCAACTAAGGTTTCTAAATCGATACCGTCAATAATATCAAGCGGGTCTAAAATATTGCCTTTAGACTTTGACATCTTCTGACCTTCAGCGTCTCTGACTAAACCGTGTATGTAAACTTCTTTAAACGGCACTTCGCCTTGAAACTTTAAGCCCATCATAATCATTCTAGCGACCCAGAAGAAAATAATGTCAAAACCGGTCACTAATACGCTAGTCGGATAATGTTTGGCTAATTTTTCAGTGTGTTCAGGCCAGCCCAGTGTGGAAAACGGCCATAATGCCGACGAAAACCAAGTGTCTAATACATCGTCATCTTGTTTTAATTGATAATCTGTCGGTAACTGATGCTTTTCGCGTATCGCCTGCTCGCTATGCCCCACATAAACATTACCTTGTAAGTCATACCACGCCGGAATTCTATGCCCCCACCAAATTTGCCGGGAAATACACCAATCTTGAATATTGCGCATCCACTCAAAATAGGTATTTTTCCAATTATCCGGCACAAATTTAATCGCACCGGTTTCAACCGCGTGTATTGCAGGTTTTGCTAACGGCTCAATACGCACATACCATTGGTCGGTTAACAACGGCTCAATAATCGCACCGCTTCTATCACCACGCGGAACCATGAGCTTATGGTCTTGGATTTTTTCTAACAAGCCTTGCGCATCTAAATCAGCCACAATGCGCTTTCTCGCTTCAAATCGGTCTAAACCACGATAAGCTTCAGGAATTAAACTATCATCCAGCACCGATGCCTGCGCGGTAAACACATTGATTAAACCACCGTGTGGTAAGTCCATTAGCGCAGAGCTTTGCTTATGACGTTGCCAAACCTCGTAATCGTTAAAGTCATGCGCTGGTGTAATTTTTACACAACCGGTACCAAACTCAGGATCAACATAGTCATCGGCAATGATAGGTATGCGTCTACCGGTTAGTGGTAATTCGACATACTCACCTAATAAGTGCTTATAACGCTCATCATTAGGGTGAATTGCCACCGCCGCATCACCTAGCATAGTTTCTGGTCGTGTTGTCGCGACGATTAGATGGCCACGGCCATTGGCTAATGGATAACGTAAATGCCATAAAAAGCCCGCTTCTTCCTCTGATAACACCTCTAAATCAGATACCGCTGTTAAGAGCACGGGGTCCCAATTGACTAAACGTTTACCACGATAAATCAAGCCTTCTTCATATAGGCGAATAAACACTTCTTGCACGGCTTTAGACATGCCGTCATCCATCGTGAAGCGTTCGTTAGACCAATCCAACGAAGCGCCCATGCGACGCAATTGCTGGGTAATACGACCGCCCGACTGTTCTTTCCATTGCCAAATTTTTTCAATAAACGTTTCTCTACCATAATCATGACGCGTTTTGCCTTCAGCATTACATAAGCGCTCAACCACCATTTGTGTCGCAATACCGGCATGGTCAGTACCCGCTTGCCATAAGGTATGGCGACCTTGCATACGATGGTAGCGCGTTAAAGCATCCATAATGGTGTCTTGAAACGCATGTCCCATGTGTAAACTACCTGTTACATTCGGCGGTGGAATCATAATGCAATAAGACGGGCTATCGGTATCGACGGCAAAATAGCCTTGTGCTTCCCAAAAGTGATACCAGCGTTGTTCAATGTCATTAGGAGAATACGTTTTATCCATGAGTCTGTGTTTATCCGTTAAGGTATAAAAAGATTTAAAGAGTATGTGTTGTTATTGCAAGACCGGCTTGCTGATAGTGTCGATAGCGTTGCCGACCGGGTTCTAACACCGTCGGCTCTTGCACCAGCACTTCAAGAATGCGCCCGACCGACTCCATGTCAATCGGACAGTGCGTAGACAAATTAATCAATGTGTGCCGCCAATCGCTCGGCGGCTCAGTCTCGCCAATTAAGCTTACATGCTTAAGCGTGGGTAACTCACCCGTGAAGCACTCGTGCGGAATAAAGCTGCCGGGCCTAAACGTCCATAATAAATCATCTAAATACCGGCTTTGCTGCTTGTCCTCGGTCAACAGATAACAGCCTATTCCACTACGAAATATTTTTTCCACGAGTTTACAAACAAATAAATAACGTTCATTAAGCGTTTTAGCGCTTAATACATAAAACGTTACTTCAGGCATGTTGACTCGCCGCTTTATCTAATAAATATTGGCACAGTAAAGGCACCGGTCTACCCGTCGCGCCTTTATTAACGCCGGTACGCCACGCCGTGCCAGCAATATCTAAATGCGCCCAACGGTAGTTCTCGGCAAAACGCGATAAAAAACATGCCGCCGTAATCGTACCGGCATCTTTACCACCAATATTAGCCATATCGGCAAAATTCGATTTCAATAATTCTTGGTATTCTTCCCATAACGGCAAGCGCCAAACACTGTCGTTAGCCGCTTCACTGGCATTGACCAGCGCTTGACTCAACTCATCATCATTGCTTAATAAACCGCTAGGAATACGACCTAATGCCACTAAACACGCCCCTGTTAACGTCGCCATGTCAATCACCACATCAGGGTGATAGCGCTCAGCATACGTCAAAGTATCGCATAACAATAAGCGTCCTTCGGCATCAGTGTTTAATACCTCAATCGTCTTACCGGACATGCTAGTAACAATATCCCCAGGTTTATTGGCATCACCGTCAGGTAAGTTTTCCGATGCTGGGACTAAACCGACAATATTTAATGGCAAGCTCATTTCGGCAGCCGCTTTTAATACTCCTAACACAGTCGCGCCACCACACATATCGTATTTCATTTCATCCATGCCTAAGCCGGGTTTTAATGAAATACCGCCTGCATCAAACGTTAAGCCTTTGCCAATTAACACTACAGGCTTGCTATTGGGTTCGCCACCTTGATAGGTTAACGCAATTAATTTAGCAGGTTGTCGGCTGCCGCGCGACACAGACAAAAACGCACCCATACCTAATTCAGTCATCTCCGCTTCTTCTAAGACGTTAAGCGCTAACGCCGGATAATGCTGAACCAATTGCTCTGCTTGCTCAGCTAAAAACGTCGGTGTGCAAATATTGCCAGGTAAATCAGCTAAATGCTTGGTAAAACTCACGGCCTCGGCAATAGCCCTACCCTGTGCTAAGCCTAATAATGCTGCATCGCTCACATCTTGATTGAGCGCAAATAATAATTTTTCTAACTTATAGTCGGTCTCTTTATTCGCTTTGGTCGCCGTATATTGATAAACCGCATCATTAAACACTTCAACCGTTTGCCGTACCTGCCAAACGGTATCAAAGGCTACAACCGGCACATCGGTTAATGCAGAAGCAACCGTTTTAATCGCAGGATGTTTAAGTGCAGCGACCGCTGCTTGTAATACCTTGATAAATTCTTTGCCCGATAACGCTTTATTCTCGCCTAAACCGACTAATAACACGCGTTGCGCTAATCCATCAGGCAGTGTCGTCAGCATTTGAACATCACCGACTTTACCCTTAATGTCACCGCGTTGTATGACCTTATTGATAAGTGCTTGCGTCGGCTCGCTTAACGTTGATGCGGAAGAAGTAAGCTGTTGGTCTAAATAAACGCCTATGATTAAACAATCACATTCGAGTTTTTCTAAGGGCTGGGTTTCTATAGAATAGTCCATAATAATCATCGTTGAGTTGGGTGAAATCCAGAAGGATTACGGAAAAAGTCATCTTAAAACCGGCATGGACTCGGAGTTCGAGCTATGGCTCGTACTTTAATGGGGTCATGTTGGTTTTTTGCGAGTGCTTAAAGTACGCAATACGCACTCTACTAAAACCAACAAAACTCAAACCTTGACTGGCCAGTGGTGCCGCACAACACGGTAAGACGGTCGCATGATTATACAACACTTCATTGTTTTTGCTTGAGGAGACAGAATTGAATACCGCCCATCGGCAACCCGCACCTGCTAGGCGCTCTAGCCTAACGGTATTAGACAAAACCATCGCCATTGATTTAATTAAAACTTTAAGCGCCGTTTGGGCGGTCATAGTCGTTATTATCGTTAGCCGTGAATTTATCCGCATACTGGATAAGGCGATAGAAGGTCACGTCGCTAACGAAACGCTGCTAACCTTGCTAGGCTTAAAAACCATTAGTATTGGCGTCAGTTTATTGCCCGCTGCATTATTTATGGCCTTACTCATGGTCTTAGGACGCATGTACCGAGATCAAGAAGTTGCCGCAATTGCATCGGCTGGTGGCGGCGCTTTCACCTTATACAAAGCCGTTTATCTGATGGTGTTGCCATGTAGTCTGCTCGGCGCATGGTTATCGCTATACGCCAGTCCTTGGGCAGAAGCAACCATTATCCGCAGTATGCATCAAGATGAAGAAACCGCCGATTTACGCGGTATTGCCGCAGGCAAATTCAGCGAATACAGCCAAGGCGACTTAGTTTTTTACGTGGAAAAAATCACCCGCGATAAAACCATGCACAAAGTCTTTGTACAAAACCGTACACACAACGAACTCGCCGTCATTAATGCCGAAACAGCCCACTTAACCGATACCGTTGATGGCGTGTACTTAATTTTTAGTCACGGCCAACGCGTACAAGGTCAACCAGGCCAAAAGAATTTTACTGTTGAACGTTTTAATGATTACGCAATACGCATAGACGAGCGCAGCAGCCCCGCCTCGCTAAACCTCCAGGCAACACCGACTGAACAGCTTTGGCAAGCAACTAACAAGGCTGATAGTGCAGAACTACAAAAACGCATTGCAGTACCTGTCAGCTTACTCTTACTTAGCTTTATATCAGTACCGCTCGCTCAACAAAGCCCGCGCAGTGGTGTTTATGGCAATATTCTCGTTGGCTTTCTAATTTACTTTAGCTACGGCAATTTTTTAAGACTTAGCCAAGTATGGGTTGCTAACGGTGTCATATCGACTTGGTTAGGCGGAACCGCTGTTAATGCCTTCTTAATCGCCATTGGTTTAGTGCTGTTAAGCAGAAATTACGGCTTTGCCTTACCTATTCGCTCTTTCAAACGCATAGTCCCATGAATGTATTAACTTCTTATATCGCCAAAGATATTATCAAAGGCGCGCTCATCGCCATGTTGTTATTGCTGACGTTGTTCAACTTATTCACCTTAAGTGACGAGCTAGATGATATAGGCAAAGGTGATTACGGTATCGTAGGCGTGTTTTATTTCATTGCCCTTACTTCTCCGACTATCTTTTATGAGCTAATGCCTGCGGCTGCATTACTAGGCAGTTTGTTCACGCTTGGCACAAAAGCCAATCACCACGAACTCATTGCTATGCGCGCGTCTGGCATGACCGTATTCAACATCATCAATGCAGCTATGGTTGCAGGCGTGGTATTAGCCGCGCTAGCCATAGGCGTCGGCGAATTTATTGCGCCTGTAACCGAATCCCAAGCCCAATTATTACGCGCAACCGCTCAGCATAAAACCATGATTACCCACACCCGCTATGGGATATGGCTTAGAGAGGGTAAGCGCTTTATTAACATCCGAGAACTCAAAGATGATGGCTCACTTGCGAATATCAGTATTTATCAGGTCGATGAGCATCAGCAACTCACTCAGATGCAACATGCTGAGCAAGCGATTTATTTAGGGCAACAGCAATGGCGTTTGCAAAACTTACAGCGCTCAACTTTAGCACAAGAACACACACAAGCTGACAGCATCGCCAACGAACTATGGACCTCGTCTATCGCACCCGATTTGTTAAAAATCGCCATCGTCAATCCTGACAACTTATCGCTCTATGACTTAGCGCTTTACACTGATTTTCTAAAACATAACGGTCAAAAATCGCATCGTTTTGAAGCCGCGTTTTGGGGACGTATCGTTAATCCGCTAGTCATTTTCGTCATGCTGTTAGTTTCCACACCCTTTGTCATTGGCGTAAAACGCGGCGTCACGGCTGGCGCAAGAATCTTAATCGGCGTCGTGATTGGTTTAAGTTTTAACGTCTTAGATATGACGGTCAGCCATGTAGGATTAATTTACGACTTAAATCCAGCGTTAATGGCGTTTTTACCCAGTGTAACAGTGGCGTTAATAGGCGTGTTAGCGGTTAGGAAGGTGTAGAGAGAAAATGAGTGGCTATACAGATTGGTAAAGTTTAAAAATACTAGAAGATATAAGAGCAGACATTTAAATGACAAAAAATATTATTGCAAAACCGTTTTTAAAATGGGCGGGTGGAAAAACCCAGCTTATTAATTCCATTAAACAAACCTTACCAACCGAATTGAAACAAGACTTTATATATATCGAGCCATTCGTTGGAAGTGGCGCTTTACTTTTTTGGATATTAAACAATTATCAAAATATAAAAAAAGCGGTTATCAATGATATTAACGAAAACTTAATAAATACCTATAAAACCATTGCAGCAAGACCAAACGAGTTAATCTCAATTCTACAAGTTCTACAAAACGAATTTCACGCTTTAGAAGGCGACGAAGATAATAAAAAACTGTATTACTATCAAAAAAGGACACTGTACAATTCAAGAAAAGAGGAGCAAAGCGCACAAGCCGCTTTATTTATCTTTCTGAATCGAACCTGTTTTAACGGCCTATACAGAGTGAATAGAAAGAATGAATACAATGTGCCAATAGGTAGCTACAAAAAGCCAACTATTTGTGATAAAGAGAATATTTTGGCTGTAAGCAAAGCATTACAGAAAGTTGAAATTTTATGTGGAGATTTCGAGCAAACACTAAGCTACTCAGATAAAAACGCAATATTTTACCTTGACCCCCCTTACAAACCACTGAGCGAAACGTCAAGCTTTAATTCTTACGCCAAGGACGAGTTTAACGATGATGAGCAAATACGATTAAGAGATTTTTGCTTGAAATTAGACGCACTCAATAATACTTGGATTTTAAGTAATTCCGACGTCAAGGCCAAAAACGAAGCCAACAGTTTTTTTGATGACTTATATTCTGATTTCAATATTCAGCGCGTTGAAGCCAAAAGAAATATTAATTCAAATCCAGAGAAAAGAGGAACGCTAACTGAGTTATTAATTACAAATCAAATGGATAATCATAGTTATGTCAGAACAGTTTAAAACTTTTTTATCTCAACTTTCAGAAACTAACGCGACACTTGGTTATTTTACTGATTTTAACATTGAACTCAGATTAACCCAATTAAATTACTTGATTGGCAAAGATAATCTCAAAGAAGCTATAAACGAGCTATTCGATGAAAATCCTAAGGTTTTTGAGGTACTAGATATTTTAATAGCCATTCGTAAGGACAAAAACGCTAAAACTGTTAACAAGAAAGGAAAAACAACATCTCTCAGCTCTTATTTTACTTCTAGTGAAGGTGTTTTGGAGTATATTGAGGAAACAGGGCTAGCACAGGTTTTTATAAATAAAGACATCACCAATCTTGTTGATTATGTTTTTGGTATCGAAGTTGGATTAGACAGCAACGCAAGAAAAAATAGAGGCGGCGATAACATGTCAAAAGCCGTTTCTTCAATTTTTGATAACGAAGGTGTTTTCTATAAAAAAGAAGTAAACCATACGATTTTCCCTGAAATTAAAAGCTTAGGCTCTGACGTAAAACGTTTTGATTTTGTTATAAAAACCAAAGAAAAAACCTATTTGATTGAAACCAATTACTATAATGGTGGTGGCTCAAAGCTGAATGAAACGGCTAGATCGTATTCCGATGTGGCACCTAAAATAAATCAATATAAAAGCTATGAATTTGTTTGGATAACGGATGGACAAGGTTGGCTTTCTGCAAAAAATAAATTGGAAGAAGCATATAAAATTATTCCAAGTTTATACAATTTAATAACGCTTAAAGACTTTATTGAAAAAATACAAACCCAAGAAATCATCAAAGAATGGTAAAAATTACTCCCCACATGAAAGCCAAAGGCACAGAACCCTTGGCTATTATTGAAGTTAATCACACTTATATTTTAGGGATATATCAAGGTTCGCTATCAAAATATGACTTATTGCTAAAATATAGGCAAAAAGATAACAATGCTAAATCAGGTTGGTCAAAAATTAGGACGCCTAAGCACATATACTCCACGCGCTTAGCTTTTCGGTTTATACTTCAGAAAAATCGCCCAACA
>CAWUNX010000021.1:0-18448 GCA_963923905.1 uncultured Methylocucumis sp. | reverse complement strand
TATCGTCGGCAGCGTCAGATGTGTATAAGAGACAGATATGGAATATACCCATGAAAAAGCACAACTTGTTATTAAGCAGCAGTATATCAACACTATTACTAAGCGTTGCTACACCAACATTAGCTTTAGCTTTAGATAAACCTAAAACAATGGAAGAAATGTGGGCGATTATTCAAGCCCAACAAAAGCAAATCGATGAGATGAAAGCCTCAATGGATGCCAGTACTAAGACTGATACAGCCCCCACAACAACAAGCGCATCTACTGATGTGAAAAAATTAGAACGCAAAACCGATGTATTAAGCCAAGAAGTTGAAAAATTGCGCACTAATCTTTCTATTCCAGAAGAAGCCAAATATAAAAGCGCTTATGGTTTAGGCCCTGCAGCTTCTAAGGTTTATCAAGTTGGTAGAGGTTTATCGATTGGTGGTTATGGCGAAGGTTTGTATCAAGACTTTGTTAGTGATAAAAATGAAGATAGCAAAAACAATGGTGACTTAGAACGCATGGTATTGTATGCAGGTTATAAGTTTACTGACCAAATACTATTTAATAGTGAGCTAGAATTTGAGCACGCGTCAACTGGTGAAGGTTATGAAGAAAAAGGCGAAGTATCGGTTGAATTTGCCGCCCTCGATTTTTTTATTGACCCTCACGCTAATGTACGTGCTGGCTTGGTGTTAATGCCTATGGGCTTTATTAACCAAATTCACGAACCGCCATTCTTCTTCGGCAACCATCGCCCCGAGGTTGAACAGCGCATAATACCTAGCACTTGGCGCGAAACAGGTTTAGGACTATTTGGCCAGATTACACCAAGCTTGACTTACACCACCTACTTAGTCAACGGCTTAAATGCAGAAGAATTCCGCTCTGACGGCATTAGAGAAGGCCGAGGTGGTGGTAGCCAGGCTAAGGCCGAAGATTTTGCTTATGTAGGACGTATTGATTACACACCAATCGTATTACCTGGCGTATCGATTGGCGGTTCCGTCTATCTAGGTAACTCTGGACAAAACCAATTTTATGATGGAAAAAAAGCCGATGTATTTACTCAATTATACGAAGGACATGTGCAGTGGAAATATCGCGGCTTAGAATTCAGAGCATTAGGCGCATGGGGGCATATTGATAACGCAGACATTCTTAGCGCTGCGGCTGGAGAAACTATAGGCTCTGAAAATTATGGCTGGTACACTGAAATTGGTTACGATATTTTGCCACTGTTAATCCCTGAAACATTACAGTATTTAGCACCTTTCTTTCGTTATGAGCAAATGGACACAATTGCTCAAGCACCCAATGGTTTTGCTGACGACTTGAGTCAAGACCGACATATTTATCAATTTGGTTTACAATATAAACCTATCCCCAATGTTGTTATCAAAGCAGACTACCGCAATTTCAACGCTAAACAAGGCAGTTTACCGGATGACTTCAACCTTGGGTTCGGCTTTATCTTCTAGCACTTAACTAGCCCGAGCACCGCCAGTCCTGCTTTAGAATTAACTAAAGCAGGACTGGCGGTTTTGTTTGTAGTTAAGTTTCTGCATAAACTTATTGAAACGCTACTATGAAAAGGTATCTAATTTTACTCACGGCCTGGCTAAGCTTCGCCTCTATCAGTTATGCAACTATTTTTTACAGTAAAAATGAAGCAATGATATTAGCTTTTGGTGAAGGCACTCCGATAGAAACGCTCTCTCTTTTTCCAGACGAAGCGGAAATAGCGAAAATCCAATCACTCGCCAAAACTAAATTAGAGTCCGGATTATTTACTTTTTACGTAGGAAAAAACCAAGGAAAAATTTTAGGCTATGCCGCGATAGAAACCAATACTGTCCGCACCAAACCCGAAACCTTAATGATTGTATTAACGACAGAGGGTGAGCTACGCGATGTTTATACCTTAGCCTTCCACGAGCCGCCAGAATATCAGCCACCGGAGCATTGGTATCAACAATTAGCCAAACGCAAAATTGAAGACTTAGAATTAGGTCGCAGCATTGATGGCATTAGCGGCGCAACCTTAAGCACACGCTCAACACTTGCTGCTGTGCGTAAAGTCATGGCTGTTTATGAAATTATGATAAAACAATCTAAGGACCCACAGTAATGCGTTATTTTGTCTCAGGTGAACAACAGCGTAAGCGCTTATTAAATACCTTAGTACTGTTATTCTTAGCTTATATTGTTTTGCTCTGGCTAAGTATTGGCTTGATGTATTTTCATCGCATGGAGCTAACACCAGAATCTGTCATTGCCTATTATTTAGGTTCGGAAGAACAATTTACCCAACCAAGAAGCTATGAAGGTATGCTAGAAGTCTCGCATTTTCATTTGTTCTCTATGGGAATGCTAGCGGTGACATTAACGCATTTAATGTTGATGACAGAGTTCTCGATACCCTTGAAGATTTGGCTTAGCGTCACTATTTATTTTTCAGCTATTGGTGATGAAGCAGCAGGCTGGCTAGTGAGGTTTGTTAGCCCTTATTTTGCCTATTTTAAAATTGCCATGTTTATTACCTTAGAAACCTCATTAGCCACGCTGCTTATCGCGGTTATTTATTCACTTATTCGAGCTAGAAAACTGATGCCGGATAATCCATAAAAGCGTTACCAAGGGAAATTTAGCGCAACTGTTTGCCAAAACGGCAACACCACTAAGCTCAGTAACGTAGTAACAATCACTGTCATCGCATATAGCTCAGCATCTAACTGATAGCGATCACAAAATACAATACCTATCACCATACTAGGCATTGATAAATCAAGCACTGCCGCAATTTTATACTTATCCGCTAACGGTAATAACATAGCCAACGCTATTACCACTAGCGGCATCAACAATAGTTTTATAACGACAGCAGGAAAAATGAGCGGGATATTACGAATATGAATACTGCGCCAGTTCAATGCCAATCCTAATGAAAATAACATCAACGGCGCTACGGTACCTGATAATTTTTGTAGCAGTCCTTTGAGCCACTCTGGCGGTAACCAACCTAAATGCCCAAAAATCACCGCTAGCGCGGCCGCCCAAAAGGGTGGCGTATTAAAAAAAAGCCAATGCGAGCGCGAAGACTCTTGCGTATCAACACCAAAATGCTTAGCCACCATCACACCTACCGTAAACAAAAACGGTGTCGCCGCAAATAAGTCCATTTGTATAACCACGGCACGCGACCAGTCACCGAGCACTTCTTGTAGCACAGGCAACCCTAAGTACGTGACATTAGGAAAAGCAGCCGCTAACATCACAGCACCTAAACGCTTGGATGGAAATTTAAATAAAACGCCTATCATCCAAGCCAGACCTAGCGCTATCGCAATACTCGCCATACCTAGAAAGGTATAGTTTAATGCGTCTAAGCCTACAGGGGTTGTCCACAGCACGTCTAAGACTAATGCTGGTAGTAAAAAATACAATACCACAGTGGTTAACACTAAACGTGTTTGTTCAGCTGCTAGCCCTGCTGGTTTTAATTGTCGCCAAATAGCACCGCAAGTGATGAGCAAGGTCATCTGTATTAAGGTTGAATACATACCGTTAGAAAAATCCTCGATACTTTACATTTTATCATTCACCGTTAAATCAAGTTCCGGTAATATATCCCGCACTATTATTCATATTTCACAGGTGGGTTTATGTACATTACTCTTTTTCAACGCGCCTTAAAATGGCTACTTAGCCTCGTTTTACTGCTTCCACTCACTTCACACGCCGAAGAAAACAGCATTAATGCTGAGCAAGCAGCTATGCTATCCAAGGATAAACAAGCAGTTATTATCGATGTTCGCGAGCAAAACGAATGGCAACAAAGCCATATTCCAAACGCAATCCACATTCCATTAAACGAATTGCCACAACGCTTATCAGAATTAAATCGCTTTAAGTCGAGCACCATTATTACACAATGTCGCTCAGGTAAACGTTCAGCACAAGCCCAATCGGTATTAAAGAATGCGGGATTTACAACTGTGTTAAACTTAACCGGCGGCCTAAACGCCTGGCAAAGTGCCGGCCTTCCAACCGAATAATTATCCCTACCACCTTACCCCCATGTCGCAAACATTTATTTCTACCAAACCTATCCCTGTTCGAGAACGTCTGATTATGGCGCTAGACGTACCAGGGATTCCTGAAGCTAAAGATTTAGTTAACGAGCTAGATGATTCCGTATTATTTTATAAAGTAGGTATGGAATTATTCATGTCCGGCAACTGCTTTGAATTCATCGAATGGCTAAAACAACGTCAGAAAAAAGTGTTTGTTGACTTAAAATTTTTTGATGTACCTGCCACAGTCGCCCGAGCTATCTCAGCATTAAGTAAAAAAGGCGTTGATTTTGCAACCATACACGGCAATGATGCGATGTTAGCGGCCGCTGCACAAAGCAAAAATGACTTAAAAGTCTTAGCTGTCACTGCATTAACTAGCTTGGATAAAGGCGACTTAACCGATTTAGGCTTTACCTGTGATGTGCATGAATTAGTTTTATCGCGCGCTAAACGCGCTTTAACCGTTGGTTGTGACGGGGTTGTTTCGTCAGGTCTCGAAGTCGCTATGATCAGAGAAGCACTCGATCATAAATTGCTTATCGTTACACCTGGCATACGACCGGTAGATAACCAAGAGCAAGACGACCAAAAAAGAGTGGTCTCGGTAGAATCGGCCTTTGCCAATGGTGTGGACTACATCGTCGTCGGCCGACCCATACGCGATGCAGAATCACCCAAAGCCATGGCAGAACACATGCAAACCCAGATTTCAATGCTATTTGCTTAAACCCAATCGGCGACTTCTACTTCGAGATTAATAACTGTATATGCCCTTTGACCCTGCTTTCACCAGCTCTTTTTTAGTTGCTTTCGCCATGGGCTTAGCCAGTAGTCTACACTGCATAGGCATGTGTGGCTCGATTATAGGTACCCTAACCTTAAGCCTTTCACCCTCGATACGCAATGACAAAATTCGACTATTTCCATTTGTTTTTAATTACAACATAGGTCGTATACTTAGTTATGGCTTAGCAGGTGCGCTTGTTGGATTTATTGAGTCGTTAGCGACTATGCAAATGAATGAAACCATCGCCTATCGCTTAATGCAGCTTTTATCCGCTCTCATTATGGCGTGCGCGGGTTTATATCTAGCCGGTTGGTTCCCTCGTTTTGCCTATATCGAAAAAATAGGTATGTATGTTTGGAAAAGCATAGAGCCTTTTGGTCGTCGCTTAATACCCGTTAAAAATCGCAGCCAAGCGTTTTTATTTGGCATGGTTTGGGGTTGGCTGCCTTGTGGTTTGGTATACGCTGCTTTAGCATTATCAGCGACTACAGGTGATACACTAAAAAGTATGCTAACGATGCTGTCTTTTGGTCTTGGAACTTTACCTGCAGTGATGGGTGTAGGTATAATGACTGGAATATTAACGAGGTTTTCTCAGATGAACCGATTCAAGCAACTCATTGGCTTGTTCATGATTGTCTTGGCCTTGTTAGCGGCTTTGCCATGGCTAAATCCTATGGCTATTACAACCCATTCTGCTATTCATTCATGAGGAACCTATGAATCATTTCAGTTCTATCGTTGGTCGCTCTCCTGCCTTAGATGCATTAATTCGTAGCGCAAAAATCGCTGCCTCGACAGATGTCACGATACTGATAAAAGGCGAAACAGGTACAGGCAAAGAAGTACTGGCAAATGCTATTCAAAAAAGCAGTCCTAGAGCGAATAAAAAATTTATTACGCTGAATTGCGCTGCGTTACCTGAAGGTTTAATCGAATCTGAGCTATTCGGTCATAAAAAAGGCGCATTTACTGGCGCAAACTCAAACACTCAAGGACTATTTAAGGCCGCTGATGGTGGCACGATATTCTTAGATGAAATTAACTCTCTACCTTTGTCAATACAAGGAAAGTTACTACGCTTTTTAGATTCAGGTGAATGCTTACCTGTTGGCGAAACCAGTAGTTATAAAGTTGATGTCAGAATTTTAGCCGCCACTAACAAGGACTTAAATGATCAAATTGCTACCGGTGAATTCAGACAAGACTTATATTTCCGTTTAAATGTCGTTCCATTAGAACTCCCACCGCTATCCAAACGCGCTGAAGATATTGAGTTGTTGATTAAACACTTTATGACTATGTTTTCAGAAACTCACGCGATTGAAGCCCCGTCTTTTAGCAAATCTGCGTTAAAAGCCTTAAAGAACCACCCGTGGCCCGGCAACGTGAGAGAACTGCGTAATCTGTGCGAGAGACTATGTATTTTATTGTCAGGTCGTATTATCGAATTAGAAAATTTACCTAACGAATTCCGTAATTTTGAAGCCGTCAATATCAATCTCACACCAGGATTCACTCTCCCTGAAATCGGCATACAACTTGATTCATTAGAAGCAGATTTGATTTCCCAAGCCCTAGACCGCACCAAAGGCAATCGCAGCAAGTCTGCTAAATTGCTTGGCTTATCCCGCGACACGTTATTATATAGAATGCAAAAACATGGATTTATTACCCATTAATCCTATCGTTAAGCACTTAAGCAATAAGAGTCCTTAGCCTGCAACCTCATCTTTCAGTAAATAAGCGATTGCCGCCGCTGGTGCGCAGTCGCTAACCATAAGACCGTCACTTAGCTCCGTAGAAGCACACAACTCGGAAAAATCACAATACTCAACCTTTAGACTCTGAGCTAAAGGTTTTAGTAAAAACCGCCCCACGCCAGCACCGACTAACACTCCACCTTGCTCAACACCCGCTTTAACCAATACCTGCTCACTCGCTGACAATATCATTCTGACTTGCACCACCTTAAGCTGCTCAGCTAATTGCCACCAACGATGAAACTCGGACTCGCTGAAATCACAGCCTATCATACGATATAAACGCCTAGCACTGGCTACAATTGTTTTTTCACCACCATCAGCCGCCTGATATTGATCATGCGCCTCGATAAGCTCGCCTGTTATGCGATATACATCTGCCATTGTTGCAAAATGCTCTGCCATTAAACCAACATTATGACCTTGATCAATAACAGAATTCGCTATAGCCATCACAGGCGTCCTAATCACACCGGTATAAACTAACTCTTTGCTGATTAGCCGCTCATAATCACTATAACCTTGCACAATAGACAGACCGCCTCTAAACGCTAATATATCTGTCGTTGTACTGCCTATATCAACCAATAGACCATAACGACAGTGTTTTGCAACGAATTGCACGCTAGCCAGCCAATTCGCTGAAGCAATACTAGGGTAATGCTCTTGTTTTACATGTTCTACCGCCAAAAAGCCAAGCTGTCCCGCATAAATGAATAAAGGTTCTGAAGCAAGCAGCTCGCGCATTGCATTGATAATACTTCTAACACCGTGCTGCCTATCTAAAAAACAATCTGCTAATTCCCCTGTCATCGTCACACCATGACAGTAAGAATACTGAGGCAATTTGGCCTGTATCGAGCCAACCACAGCTGTTAATGACTCAATACCTTTCCACAACGGACAAGCCTGCTGAATAACCTGCTCCACGCCTGCATCAGTTAGCACCACTGCTTTAATATGCGCTCCACCGATGTCCCAGCCTAAATATGCTTTATCCATACATCTCTTTAAAGTTTTACCGTAATAACGTCGTTTCGTTTGATATGTAAACACGGCTCAGTATCTAGCATTAATAATACTTGCTCCGCAATATTAATACCTATTGCCCGCTCGATACCGACAAACGACGTAGTTAACCTAGGATTTATCTCCAACACAAAGCAGCCTTCAGAATTTTCAATTAAATCAATCCCAATATAGCCCCACAGCTCAGGAAAGGCTTGGGCTATTTGTTGCAATAGTTCAACATATACAGCGTTGGAGCTTAACGCATTAACCAGAATTTGTCGCAGCTGATAACAACCTTGCACAAGCTCAAAATGCTGCTCATTAACACAGATTAACCACACTAACCCGTTACTAAACAATGCACTCAAGCTAATTTTTCGACCTTGCAAGTGCGGTTGAACGATATATTTTTCGCCATCTAGCTCCTGCGTATACAGCAACCACTGCTCATGCTTGACAACAAAACTATCCATACAACCTACACCATCTATCGCTTTAACTATCCACTCATTACAACTAGCATCAATTTGAGCATCAACCAGTCGTTGCGTAGGTATCGTTTTAATCCCAAAGCGACATAAGCGCTGATAGGTTAAAAACTTATTGGCCGTTAAGCTGACAGCATCAGCAGAAGCCGATAACAACCGCTTACCTGCTGATTGAACAGCGTTACAAACCAAAGCCAACAATCCATCAAACTCAGGCGCAATAGGCCATACCGCATCGCATTCGTGAGCTGATTTTACTAATAGCTCTAACCAATGCTGCTCAGATTCAAGCACAATCGGCTCTGCATTAAATAAATTAATAGCATTGGCAACCCGTTTATCTAACATTACTAATACTGTAACTGAAGACAAAGGCGTTAATAATGCTAATAACTCAGTCAACATAAGCCTAGCTTCTGCAAACAAAGACGCTGGCAGTTCTTGGTTATTCAAACCGCCACCTGTAACGTACTCAAAAACCAGTATTTTCATAGCCGTCGAAAAACGCTAGGCAAAAAAATACCCCGATAAACGGGGTATTTTTTATGGAATCGATTAAGAAACCGATTATTGGTTGTTAACTGCAAATGGGTGTTTGGCTTCTTTTTTGCCAGCAACCACTTCAGCCGCAGTTGGAGAACCAGAAACAGCACGTTTAAGAGCTTCTTTAGTCGCTTGATAGTTGAAAGACTCGATTTTAGCGTCGTCTTCAGCCATCCAGTGAATAAATACACCGACAGATACGAATAAATCATCGGCTTCGTCAGCAGGAATAGTGCCATCTTCAACACAATCTGCAACAGCCATAGCAACAGCGCGTTGAGCAGGTCCAAACATTTGAACAGCTTGTTTTGAACCTTTAATAGTAACTTTGTTGAACAAAATAGTGGCTGGTTTTACCATCAAGTTTGGCGCAACAACGGCTAATAAAGTAGAGAAACCGTCTTTATTGTTTGTTAATGCATTGGCAAACGCAGATTCAGCAGCTGTACCGCGTGGTCCAATGATTAAATCGATATGCGCAATTTCGTTGCCTTCACCTACTAAAGATTCACCAACGCACAATTTAGTGATTTTCGCCATGTTAGTTTCCCCTGCGAAGAATTAAGATTAATAAAATAGCTTAAAGCGCTAGCAAGCGCTGTTTTATTCGTTCATTAGAACAAATTTAGTTCGGAGAGCAGAATTGACTCTCTAAAAGCACAACAAATGCCGTGGCCACAGTAAAATCAGCTGTAGTCCCAGGATTAATGCGTTTAGATTTTAATTCATGATCTATTGATAGAAAAAACGGTATTAATTGTGTTGGATTATCTGCTTCCGATAAAACTAAGCTTGCCTGCTTCATCTTAGCCTGAATCCAATCGTTATATTGACTACCATATTTTCGTTCGACATGACTATCAGCAAAATTACACAAGCAATTAACATAGACTGTCACTGCTGCCCAATAATGATCGCCCCACCTACTCCACGCATTATAATATATATAGGATAAAAAATCGAAAATATCTGCGTAATTGTTAATATATTGTAGCGCTATGCGATCTCTATCACTGGCTAATGCCATCGCTTCTGTCAAACTAACGCTAGCTTTAGTGTGTACGTCTTGCTCTTTCGCATCCCCTAAACCACCGGGGGCCGCTAAGGCAATAGCTCGAAACACCCAATTAGCATCATCAATCGTCGTATGACGCAAAACGAGGGCGACACCCTGACGCAGAGGCAAATCTGGATGGCGTTGCAACGCCTCCACTATCGGCGCGCACAATAAAACAATACCTAAATTTGTATTACAAGCCACCGCGAGACGGGTTGCCTCTATTGCGTAATAAATTTTCTCACCCAAGCTTAGCGACGACTTAACCAAAAAAGGCGCACTGACTTCAGCACTTAACCTAAAATCCGCCACCGTCATATCATGACCATCCGCATAGACACTGACATTACCGGGCTTTAGCGCCTGCAACTCGATTTCACACGCTTGCCGATATAACAAACTTAGTTGCACTTCTTGCTCAGACATAACGAGTTAATAAATCATTCACTAACAAGTCAGCGATATTAACATCACAGACACTTTGCAAACCTTTCCAAGCGGGTATGCTATTAACCTCTATGATGGTAAAGCTACCATCCTGCTGCTGAAGAATGTCAACACCGGCATAATCCATTGCTAAAACCTTAGTTGCAGAAATGGCAAGTGAAGCTAATTGCTCATCAGCAACAACAGCATCACAACTTGCTCCCTTCGCAACATTATTCAACCAAAACTTGCCTCGTCGACGCATCGTTGCAGCCACTCGATGATTAATGACAAACACTCTAAAATCTGAGCAACCTTCACCTAAGCTATGCACAAAACGCTGCAAATAATAAATACCGCGACTACCAGTTAACCAAAGCAAGTCGGTTGGTTTCTCTAAACGACGAATACCCTCGCCTTGCGAACCAAACAATGGCTTGCTGAGCAGCCAATTTCCAGCCGCCAATTCAGTTTCAGCAATAACTAAAGCCTGCTGCCTATCGCGCAACACCCACGTTACTGGCGTTGGCAAGCCGGCTTTATGTAACAAAAAACTCGTCATCGCTTTATCAACACTGCACTCAATCGCTCGCCCTGAATTATAAACAGGCACGCCGAGTTCAGCTAACGCATGTAACACATCTAAATAAAACACGACTTCTTCTAACGAACCACCCGGAACACCTCGAACAAACACCACATCAGGCAGAACATCATTAAGACCCGGTATTGTTATAACAGGTTGAGTCTCAGCAATATTAAACTGACAAGCCGTCAATGAGGCATATAGTGCCGAGAAACCTTTAGCTTCAAATGCATCACACAACATTTTTCCATGCCAGCCAGGATCATCAGTAAAAATAACCGCAGACGCCACGTATTAACTCAACCTGTTAAACCGCAAAACTTTCACCGCAACCACAGGTTGCTTTAACATTAGGGTTATTAAACTGAAATGCCTCACTTAATCCCTCTTTTCGATAATCCAGTTCAATACCATCTATTACCGGCAAATCTGCGGTAGCAACAATAATATTGACACCCAATTGTTCAAACACTTGCTCGCCTTCACTGACGTGGTCAGCAAAATCTAAGCAATACGCATAACCTGAACAACCGGACTTTTTAACGGCTAATTTCAAGCCTAAGCCTTTGCCCCGTTTATGCAATTGCTTTTGAATTTGTTTTGCTGCCGTTTCTGTTACGGTAACTGTCATTTACCCCTCCTTTATAACTGATTAACAACTAAGCCAATAATGACTTTAAAATAGATAAAAATTCAATAATATCGCTCATTTGGTTGGTTTCTCCTAGGCTAACACGAATAGCTGTTTTAGCTTGCTCAGGGCTCACTCCCATTGCCAATAGAACAGGACTAGGCTCGCCACCACCACTAGCACAGGCAGAAGCGCTAGACACGGCAACATTCTTCCTATCCAACTTCATCACCAGCATTTCACCATCAATACCCGCGATACCAAATTGACTCGTATTAGGCAACCTAGCCACATCTTTAGCAAATAGCGTTACACCAGGTAAAGCTATTAAGCCAAGCTCTAACTCATCACGTAAGCGTTGTAAATACTGACTACGCTCAACCAAACGCTGATGCGCTAAACGACAGGCCTCACCGAAACCAACAATCGCCGCAACATTTTCTGTACCGGAGCGAACACCTAGTTCTTGTCCCCCCCCATGAAACAGCGGCTTTAGCGCGACAGTCTTATCAACAATCAAAGCTCCAACGCCTTTAGGCCCATAAATTTTATGCCCAGACACCGACATTAAATTAACGCCTAACTGTTTAAACGATAAAGGTATTTTTCCAAACGCCTGTACCGCATCGGTATGTACTAAGCCACCATAATTAGACGCCCGATTAGCGATAGCAACCATATCTTGAATAACACCTGTCTCGTTATTCGCCGACATGACTGAAACCAAGTCGGGTTGCTTAACGCTAAGTTCAGTAAGAGCCGAGTCAGTTACAAGCCCGCTGCTATCGACTGATAAAACAGTCACGCCATAGCCTTGTTTTGCTAAAAAATCAGCCTGGGCACTTACTGAAGGGTGCTCAATAGCTGACAAAGCAAGCGCCTGACCAGGGGTTAAGACGGATAATGCTAACGCATTCGCTTCGGTCGCGCTGCTAGTAAAAATAATTTGCGTATTAACAGCGTCTAAGGCAGAAGCTACTTGCTCTCTAGCCGTATCTATTGCCGTTCTGGCAATTCGACCTTGTTTATGTAGACTGGAAGGATTCGCATGAAAGCGCTGCAAAAACGGCAGCATCGCTTCCAAAACGCTAGGCGCTATAGGCGTGGACGCATTGTGATCAAAGTAAATCACTAGGCGTTTAACATATGCCTATGCAATTCGATAACGCGCTGCGCTTCTTGATCTTGCCGTTGCGCAACTTCTTGCACATGATGTTTTTCCAGCAGCTCAGCCAAAGTAATACCTTTAAGATAATCCCTAATTTGTTCACTAAGCCCCATCCATAATTCATGAGTTAAACAGGCTTGGTGTTTTTGACAGTTGGCTTCGCCACCACATTTAGCTGCATCCACTTGCTCATCGACGGCGGCAATAATATCGGCAATATTAATATCGCTGGCTAAACCGCATAAAGTATAGCCGCCACCTGGTCCGCGCACACCTTTAACCATGCCCGCGCGTCTCAGCCTAGCAAATAATTGCTCTAAATAGGATAACGAAATGGTTTGCCGAGTCGCAATCTCGGTCAGCGTCACAGGCTTAATCTGACTATGATAAGCAAGATCCAGCATCGCAGTCACGGCATAACGGCCTTTAGTAGTTAAACGCACACATTCATCCTTAAGAAACAGTTTCGAGTTAAGTTACTATACTTAACCCACTTGAATAGTCAACTATTAACCCAAACCTATAGATTATGGGCTATGCACTTTAGCCGGGACAGCGCCACGTAGAGACAGAACGTTTAGTGCGCAGGTGTTGGCAGCAGCGATGCTGCCACCAAGCCTACAGGGATGTATTTACGGCATCCTACGCTCTAAACGTCCTGTCCCTACTTAAGTTGGTAGCCAGATTATGAATCCTTCTTGTAACTATCGTTAATTTCACAGTCATCAAGCGTACACAACGGAGTTTTTTGACAGCTAATACCCGCCTCATCCATGGCTTTTTGCATTGCTTCGACTTGTTTATCTAAGGTATTAATATGATCGAGCATCCTATTAATCGCATAAGCAATAGGATCAGGCATGTCTGCTTTTAAGCCATACGGGTCAAAATCCAACTTACCGGCAATTTCATCCATGACTAAGCTGGTTTTTTTATCTTTAGCGCCAATCACATGACCTGGAATACCGACCACTGTCACACCTGGGGGCACATTTTTTAACACCACCGAGTTAGAACCGACTCTAGCACCGGCACCAATCTCAATAGGGCCCAGGATTTTTGCCCCAGCACCGACCACAACACCATTATGTAGGGTCGGATGACGCTTGCCTTTATTCCACGTTGTCCCGCCCAACGTAACGCCATGATAAAGCGTACAATCATCACCAATAACCGCCGTCTCACCAATCACGACCCCCATGCCATGATCAATAAAAAAGCGTCTACCTATTTCTGCGCCTGGATGAATTTCAATACCGGTCCACCAACGACTCACATAAGCGATAAAACGCGCTAACCATTTAAACCCAGCACGCCAGCAATAATGACTTAAGCGATGCACCAGCACTGCATGTACACCTGGGTACGTCGTCAATATCTCAAATACCGATTGTGCCGCCGGGTCGCGCGCAAATACGCACGCAATATCTTCTTTTAAACGAGAAAACATAATTAACTCTTTTGATGGTCTTGTGCCATTCTTAAAATACCCCTAAGAATATCCAACTCTTTAGTATCTAACTGAATACGGTTATAAATACGTCTTAATCTACGCATTATGGTTTTCGAGCGCTCTGGTCGCATAAAACCAATATCTAACAGCGCCTGATGTAAATGCTCATAAAACATATCCATTTGCGCGGCAGTGGCTAACGGACTTTCTCCTTTGTCACCAATCCGGCTTTCCTCAGCAATAACTTGAGCTGCAAAAAACTCATAACAAACAATTTGCACCGCCGCTGCAATATTTAATGAACTAAACTCAGGATTACTTGGAATACGCAATAAATAACGACATAAATCAAGCTCATGGTTTTTTAATCCCGAATGCTCACGCCCAAACACAACACCGACACTAGGTTTGCCTACATCGGATACAATCATCTCAGCACACGCTTTAGGCGTTAGCTCAGGCCAACTAATCGTGCGACTTCTAGCACTCGCGCCAATAACAATCTGACAATCAGCAATTGCATCCACTAAATGCTCGTAAACCACAGCTTTAGCCAAAATATCATCTGCACCCGCTGCACGCGCCGTTGCTTCAGCACTTGGAAAAATCTTAGGATTCACCAGCGCTAATCGATGCATAGCCATGTTTTTCATCGCCCTAGCAACAGCACCAATATTGCCTGGATGCGAAGTTTCCACCAAAATAATTTTAATATCCGATAACACGAACAATCACAGTTTAAAAAGTGGGCAATTCTACCAAAACATTTGCTATTCTATTAGACCAGTTTTAATTATCAGCGAAGAATCTATGCACCCCATGTTAAACACCGCCGTCCGTGCAGCAAGAAGTGCCGGCGATATTATAGTGCGTTCGTCCGATAGCATCGGTCAGTTACGCATAGACCAAAAAGGCCGTAATGACTACGCCAGCGAAGTAGACCGTAGCGCGGAACGGGAAATCATCCAGATTATAAAATCAGCCTATCCTGACCATGCTATTTTAGCCGAGGAAAGCGGTGCTCATCAGGGCAATGACTATGTTTGGATTATAGACCCCTTAGATGGCACGACTAATTTTTTACATGGCTTCCCGCAATACGCTGTGTCTATCGCGATGAAACACAAAGGCAAGCTCGAAATAGGCGTGATTTATGACCCTCTGCGTGATGAATTATTCACGGCAGAACGTGGCGGTGGCGCTATGCTCAACAACCGCCGCATACGCGTAACACAACCCACGAGCTTAAAAGGCGCATTACTGGGTACCGGTTTTCCGTTTAAAACCGATGAGCATTTAAACGCTTACGTGGGCATGTTCAAAGCCTTAACTACACAATGCGCTGGAATTCGCCGAGCCGGTGCCGCCGCTCTCGATTTAGCGTATGTAGCCGCAGGCCGCTTAGATGGTTTTTGGGAAATAGGCGTCATGGAATGGGATATGGCTGCAGGGATTTTATTGATTAAAGAAGCCGGTGGTGTGGTCACTGATTTCTCGTTTAATGACAAATACATGGAATCAGGTAATGTCATAGCTGCGAGTCCTAAAATGCATCAACTTATGTACCAGCTGATAGAGCCGCATGTCACAGACAATCTAAAATAATAATTTTGTTAACGAATATCACAAAATATCAGAAAATACTTCATAGCATTTATAAAAGGTCTATACTGAATTAATAGTTTTAGCATATAAAATCACAACTGATACCAACCCTAAATCCTATAAGCAGTGTACATCCATGCGTAATAATAAATTAACAGGGTTTACGATAACTGAGCTACTTATAACCCTTGCTGTAGCAAGTATTGTCATGGCTATAGGAATTCCAAGCTTTACTGAGTTACTTAATAGAAATCGTTTAACAGCTAGTACCAATCAATTAATTACCGATCTCAACCTTGCCCGTAGCGAAGCTGTTAAACGCGGTAGGCAAGTCGTTGTCAGAAAAGTAGGAGCTAATGGCTGGGAAGAAGGTTGGGAAATTTTTGCAGATGTTAGTCGAAATGGTGCCAACGCTAACGTATTTAACGATAATGGCGACGAAATCTTATGCGAACCTAACGAAGATTGCCTACTTAGACAATCTCCAGCCTTAGCTTTAGGGTTTACCCTTAGAGGTAATAATAATTTTACTAATTTTGTTCGCTACGGACCCGACGGCACAAGCAATACTATTGGCAGTTTTGCCGTATGCGACAACCAAGATGGCAAAGGTAATCTTAGTCTTAAATCCAAGTTGATAATTATCAATAGGATGGGCAGAATTAGGTTAGGCTCGGATGACAACCATCACCACATTCCAGAAAAAGAAGATGGCAACGAGATAACAAACTGTATTAACGGTTTTTAAATTATGGTTAACAAAAGCTTAGGATTCACCTTAATAGAAATTTTAGTCACGCTGTTCCTAATATCTGGAGGCATTTTAGGTCTAGCGGCTACGCAAGCGTTCTCACTAAATACTAATCTAAGTGCTTACAACCGCAGTCAGGCGACGTTTCTTGCCTATGATATTGCTGACAGAATGCGTGCTAACTTAGTTGAAGCAAGAAAATTTAATACTAGCACTTATTTAACATCGATAACCCCAGCCTATACGGCTGTGCAGCAAAATGACTGTTTGACGGAATCCGCAGGTTGCACTCCAGCAAACATGGCACAGGAAGATTTATTCGAGTGGTTTACTCAAGTCAGCTCAACATTGCCTGGGTGCCGAGATTCTGCTATTAACGACAAGTGCACATCAATTACAGTTAATAATGCTAGCAATGGATTTATTATAACTATTAATTGGGATGATAATCGCGATGGTCATATTGACGAAAATGACCCTATTTTCCAGGTCAACATTTTACTATGATAAAAGTCAACCCTCAGCCAAATAACCAAAACGGCTTAACTCTTGTTGAAGTACTCGTTGCTATGGTACTTGGTACGTTTCTTATTGGTAGTGTGTTAGAAGTATATTTAGGCAGCAGACATACTAATGTTATGCAAGACAATTTATCAGAATTACAAGAAAACGGCCGCGCGGCAATGGATATACTGTCTAAAGACATTCGCATGGCAGGGTTTCATGGCAATTCTGGCTTTAGGACTCTTGCAGTCAGTTTCGTTAACCCATTACCTATAACACCAAGCGTCGACACACTAATTAGCGGTGTTGATTCTGGCCAACCCAATTACTGGACAGCCGCTCAACAAGCTGCTGTCGTACCTGAAACTGACGTTATCACTGTGCTACACGCTCAACCGTGCGGCGGCAAATTACAACCACCCGGCATGTTAAACCGTAGCTCGAACATACCAATTTCTGCAACTGCTGCCAACGACTGTAATATCAATGTGAATGATGTTCTGTTCATTTCTAATGGTGTAAACGCAGACATATTTAGAGCTACTAATAGTGGCAGCACTGCCGTTTCACATGCCCGATTTTCCACTTTTTATGCCATTGATTCAGAATTGTTTAACTATGTAATGAACAGTTATTACATTGGCCTAGGGGTTAGCAATCGCCCATCGCTCTTTCGATATGATAATACCCGGGCAACAGCTGATGAACTAATTGAAGGTATCGAAAATATGCAATTAACCTACGGCATCGATACAGATGCCGTAGGTGGAACACCCAATTACTACGTGACTGCTGATGGAATTGGTTTAAATGCACAGAATATTGTTTCTGTTCATATAAGCCTATTAGTAAGTAGCTCTGCTGAAGTTGCACAACAACCAGTTGCGTATTCGTTTAATAATCAAAGCATTATGCCCAACGACAGAAGATTGAGAAAAGTATTTTCTACCACAATATCATTACGCAACCGGCTTAACTAAACTTCGATTATGAATAAAACAATAAGCTACCAGGCTATCGCCTTCTTTGGATATAAAAGCCAGTATGGTGCAGTAATGATTGTTAGTTTAGTATTACTCGTAGTACTAACTCTTCTTGGAATTACTGGAAGTCAGTTTGCTGGCTTAGAAGAAAAAATGGCGGGTAACCTGCGAGATTACAATATAGCTTTCCAAGCAGCTGAAGCGGGCTTACGAGATGCTGAACTTGAAATTCAGCAGTCAGCAACAATAGCAAACTACAGATTTTGTGTTAACACTGGCTTTAGCGATGATTGTGGATTTAGTACTGCAGATACAACTGATGATGGCTTATGCTTAACAAATAGAGGATACTCTCCTGATGTTAACACGGCTCTTACCAATGGTTTTTGTCTCATACCACTTCTTCCAACTGATCCTAACCGCTGCTTCGCAGCAATAACTGATCCTTTTAAGAATCCACCGAGTGTAGTTTATGGCACATTTACCAATGCTCCACCTATTCCTAATGTCTCCGCGCAGCCTAGATATTTAATAGAGGGATTTCCTGATGGTACAACTATGAATGGTGTTAGCGTAAGGCTATTTCCGAAATTTAAAACCCCCAGTCTTAAAATTTAAGAAGGGTGAA
>CAWUNX010000020.1:0-18558 GCA_963923905.1 uncultured Methylocucumis sp. | reverse complement strand
CCACCTGAGCCAGAAGTGGTGATGCCACTATTGCGGTCAGCGCTGTTAATGGCGATGCCCCAACGTTTAGCAAAATTGCTACCATCAGTGACGTTATTATAGCCGGTGGCATTGGTGCCATTTTGCCAATCTTTTAATAAGTTGCCCGTATCAGATGCGCCGCCAGGCGATTTAACAATTGGCAATGAGGCGTCTTCGTCTACTGCGTTATCGGGTGTTTTAGAGGCGGGTGCAAAGGCATTTGCTGTTGCTGGGTAATTTAAAAATTTAGCATACGCAACGGCGCCAATAGCGGCACCATTATTGCGGCGCGCAACGGCTACTGGCGTAAAGTGGTTACCGCTACTGCTTTCTTGATAAGGCTCGCTAATGGCGGCATCCGTTAAAATGGCGGTATCGACTAAACTTTTTACCGAATTGCCATCGGTTTTATCAACAATTTTAAACTGTTCCCAAGTGCCAATTTTGCCGGCTAATAATGAGCCAAGCACATTACGATTTAAATTGGGCAGGCTTGCTTCGTCATAAGCGCCAATTTGAACACTGCTGGGCAAACTACCGGCACGTTTCTGTGCGGCTTGTAGCGCTTTATACAAATCCAACGTGACGGCTACGCCATACACTAAGCCACCGGTTGGGACAATGGTGAAGGCATTAGTGCCCGTTGTTGGCACTTGCTTAAGGGATAACGGCCAATTGGTTTCGGGTAAACCTGTGGTTAACTGATTGACCGGTTGCGGATAATTTTCTGTGCCTGGCTTTAATAATATATTCGGGTCAACGCCTAAAAAACCACCGTCCGATTGTTTTTTAATCAAATACGTTGTGGCATTGCTGGCATCAATGGTTTTTTTCCATTGTTTTGTGCCATTCGATTCCCAAGCAGATTGTTCTTGTCCTACTATCTTTAAATGTTCTAATGCGGTGCCAGCTAGCAACGGCACTACGCCATAGCCTGCGGCACCGTAGGAACGTTTTTCTAATAAAATTTTCTTGCCCGCTAAGCCGGAACCTAAATTCGCGTTGCCGGTAAAGTAATACACTGTCCAGCGCGAGCCGATAGCACCGGTAACCGGGTCCACATCGCTAAAGGTATCTAAGCTACCTGACTTTGCTAAGGTCGTTTCCACTACGCGCCCATAGGCTTTATCCTGTGCCGCACCACCTGAGGTATAAATGGCAATATTGGGATTGCCATCATCCCACGGAGTTAGTGCATTGGCATTAGTCGCAGCAATGAGAAGGGCAGTTATTGTTAGTGCTAAAGGGTATGTTTGAGTCATGAGTATTCATCCTGTAAGAGTGATAGGGCAATGTCTGCATTGCTGACAAGATTACTTAATCACAACTCGTGCCAGTCTGTAATTATTTGATTTTAAATGATTATTTTTATGTGATGCAAAACAATTGTTGCTGATTGCTCAGTCGAGTGATGCTTAACTGTTGCCTCAGCATCAGTAAAACAGCGTATATGCTGAAATTCGATAAACACTCGCAAAATAATCATTAAACGCTTTATAGAGCAGCTGTTAAAGTTCGGTGCAGTATGACTCTTTAGTAATATGACTATGAAGAACAATGAATATCTATTCAGTGATTTTCAATCGGCTCCGCTTTCTGAGCCGTTGATTACGCTTCCAAACCCAGATGCTCATGCGACGTCGATTAGAGCAACCGCGTTAGTGTTTTACGATCCGGCATCGCTGCGTTTGTTGGAATATATTGAACGCATTGCACCGAGTGACGCGACGGTTTTAATCATCGGTGAAACCGGTACCGGAAAAGAATTAGCCGCCCGTCAAGTTCATAAATTAAGTCACCGGCGGAACAGCCCGTTTATCGCGGTCAACTGTGGCGCGTTATCGGAAAACTTGGTCGAAAGCGAATTGTTTGGTCATGAACGAGGCGCCTTTACCGGTGCGTTGACTATGCGTAGTGGTTGGTTTGAAGCCGCTAACGGCGGAACGTTATTTCTCGATGAGATTGGTGATTTGCCGTTGTCGGCGCAAGTGAAAATATTACGCGTATTACAAGAACGCGAAGTCGTTAGATTAGGCTCAAGAACCGCAATTCCTGTTGATGTGCGTTTAGTGGCTGCAACCAATGTTAATTTAGCGGAAGCGGTTCAAGCAGGGCGTTTTCGCGAAGATTTATTTTATCGGTTAAATGTTGCGGCAATGACATTATTGCCGTTACGTGAACGACCCGGTGACATTTTGCCGTTGGCAAAATACTTTTTAGAGCGTTACAGCAAGCGCTTGAATGCTGCGCTACCTAAACTAACGCTAGAAGCCGAAAAAGCATTGTTAGCGTATGCTTGGCCGGGCAATATCCGTGAATTAGAAAATGTCATTCATCACGCGCTATTAATCTGCAAAAACACTATCGTGACTAACACGGATTTACATTTAAATCCCGATTTTGCCCGTTCAATCGCGACAAAACCTGCATTACCAACGTTACCGTTACAAGCATTAGAACAAGCGCTACTGGCCTTATACGAACAACCGCAACAACCGTTATTTGAACAACTAGAGGAAGCTATTTTTCGCACGGCTTACCAGTTTTGCGAGCACAATCAAGTACAAACCAGCCGTTTATTAGGGATTAGCCGAAATATTTTACGTCATCGCTTAAAACGCTATGGTTTTATTGATGACAAAACACAGGTAGAAGATGTGTAGCTTGATCCCTTCATGTGCTTCATGAGGGCATGGAGAAACATGAAGTTAAGGCCTTAAGTAAGGTAAAATAGGGTCAGAGTAAAGTAATTTTCTCAAACATAATTTGACGGCTGCCTCAACATTCCAGTTCTGAGTCTCGTTACCCTGATAAATATATTTCTCATGTCCAACTCAAGTTAATCTGATATTTCGTCTGATTCTGTATTAGTGAGTAGTCCTTCTTGCCGAATCATTGCTTTAAACTCTTTCATGACTGGTCGGGAAAGTGCTGTTTCTGCCAATAAACGGTTTTCATAGATGATGTTTTTCATCGCATCATCTAGGTTTTCGCGCCCGTGTCGGATTAAATCATGCACTGAGGTATCCAGCAGCACGCTAGGCTGGTTTTTCACTTCGTCATAAAGCCATTCCATTATTTGCTTTTCCGTTGTCGGCATTTTGCATTTGCCATCCAAGATTTTCAGCATGACGGTAATCACACAATCGATGTGGACAGGAGTTAAAGGATGCGCCTGCACCCATAGGGCGACGTGGTCTTTCGTCATGGGTTCTCCTTGTCTAAGGGGGGGGGATTATAACGACTCGATACTTAGTCTAAATAGGTAACGCTGATTGTTTCAGGTATTGCCGTTAATGTTAACGCCAATAAGCTGCCTTGCGTGGGCAGCGGGTAAATGCCAGACAAAGCCGTGTCGGCAAAATGAGACTCATCGGCAAAAATGATGTTTAAGCTAGAGGTCTTGCGTTCGGGTACCCGATACCAAGGGATTAAGCCTGTGGTTTGCTGCTCAACAGGGCCGCTGGCGCGAAAATCCAATTTGCCATTTTCATCGCAATAGCTCATTAAGGTAAAGGCATTGCTGATAAACCGCGCTCGTTTCCAGCCGTTCAACTTGGCATTCCAGCGCGATTGGTCTTGGCCTTGGTTTTCTAAAAACGCCCGGTAAGTGTTTTGTGATAACAGCGACTCGACTTCGCAAGCGAAAGTCAACGCTTGACTAAACGTCCAATCCGCAGGGATACCGGCATGAACTAAGGTGAAATTGAGTTTAGCATCGTGATGGAGAAACGGCCTGCGCCGCAACCATTGCAATAATTCATCGCGCTCCGGTGCATTGAGGATTTCATCCAGTGTATCCGCTGCTTTTGGCTGGATAATACCTTCGGCAATAGCCAATAACTGCAATTCCCGAGCGCCTAACACTGTTACAGCTTTTTTTCCCAAGTTTTTGACAAATCTCAGCACGTCTAGCGATTGCGGGCCTTCGTTGACTAAATTGCCAACAAACCATAAGCAGTCGTTTTCAGGATTAAACTGGATTTTTTCCAATAACTTCATTAGCGGTCGATAATAGCCTTTCACACTGCTGATGGCGTAAGTGGTCATATCATTCCTTGGTCTAAGTGTCGTTGGGGTTACGCATCAATTTTTGGCTACCAGCTTAAGTAGGGACAGGACATTCAGAGCGCATAACGCCAGGGATGGCGTGTAGTAGGGCAACGCAGGAGCAGTTGCCGAGGACGCCGTAAATACATCCCTGTAGGCTTGGTGGCAGCATCCCTGCTGCCAACACCTGAAGCCACAAGGATGTGGTGAATGCAGAAAACGCCGGGAGCAGTTTTCTGTCTCTCTAAACGCCCTGTCCCTACTTAGGATTGTCCCGTCTAAAGTGCATAGCCCAATTTTTCCATGACAGGCACAACATTACGAAAAGTCAGATTAATCCGCCCATCCGTCAAATTCGGTTCTGGCGGAATACTATGCAGCCAGTTATGTTGAAAATCGGGTTGCATGACCAGTAAACTGCCGCTAGGTAACAAGACTTGTCCACGTTGACCGGTTTGTTTATGTCGGAATTGCAGCGGTCGAGTAGCGCCGAATGTTAATGAAGCGATTAAAGGTTGTTCGCCTAGTTCTACTTCGTTATCGCAATGCCAGCCAACATAATCCTCTCCGTTACGGTACAAATTCACCAGCACTGAATTAAACGAAACATGCATAAGCGCCTCTATCCGTGCTCGAATTTTCAATAGCAACGGTGTCCACGGGCGAGTTTCCAGCAAGTTATTGCTATAGCTATAACGGATGCCGGGGTCGGCGTGCCATGTTTGCAATCGAGGTAAAATAAATTGCCGCCCAGCGACAATATAACGGTTTTCAGGCCAGTCTTGTCCGTGCAACAATTGATAAATTTGTGCGCTTTCAGCAGTACCGTAAAAGCCGTCTATCAAGCGTAATTCGGGGCAGTTTGTTAGCGCGGTCATTTAACTCGGTGGTTGATTATTAAGATGCACAGCCAGCGCGGTGTCCATCGTTGTGACATGCAATGCCAGCCATTGCGGTAATCTATCCTTGACAAATGCTCGCCCAAAGCCAATCAGTCCTTTATCAACCCGAGACTTGAATTGCTTGAACTCTCCCAGCATTCGTTGGTGTTCGGCCTTATGGTCGACTATCCCAGTATAGGCAGAGCGCGTCATCAATACGTTTTCCCGCTCGAAATGTTGCTCAGTATGTTCATATAAGTGTTGGAACAGCGCTGGAAATTCAGTGTTACTCGTGTCTAGTGCGTTCAACAAATTGATAAACTCATCATGATCCTGGTCTATCGCTGTATAAGCTACGCTTAGTGCGGCGGTTTTTTCAAGCAATGCCATCATCTACCTCATTTATTGCAGCGTCCTGAGTTATTCGACACGATAACCTTCTTCTATTAATACACGCCTAACCACTGGGCGCGTTAGCATTAGGCGGTAATGCGCCAAGCAGTGTTCCGGTAATGCAAGACCTGTCTTATCCGCCCAAAATTCAACATAAAACAGAGCAGCGTCGGCGAGACTGAATGCTCCTAGCGCATAGCCTTGCGGCGGCAACCAAGCATCGACGACAGTAAACGCCTTGTTGACGATGTCCAAGCCTTGGGCCTTTACTGCTTCGCTATCAGCGGCATTGACGGTGAATTTGTCAGTCGTGAAAATCCGTGCGAAGCCTTGCCCGTGTATCGTACCGACGATATAAGCCATTAGCTCAATCGCCCGCGTTTCGCCGTCTGCATCATCTGGCAACAGCTTGGCTTTAGGGTAACTGCGCGCTAACCAATAGGCGATAGCCGGAAATTCGGTTAGCGCACTGCCGTCATTGCGAACTAACGTTGGGATGGTGGCTTTAGGATTTATCGCCATATATTCTGGCGTGGTATGGTCGCCAGCCATCAGGTTGACCAGATGTGCTTCAAAAATCAGGTCTAATTCTTCCAGCAAAATATGAATGCCGGTCGAACAGGAACCTGGGGTCATATACAATTTCATACGTCTTCCAAAATATAAGCATTGGCATTGAGTGCAAAGTTTCGCCAAAGCTCAGCAATGTCGCGTCTCACGGCATTTAAGTAAACCGTGTCCGGTTTATGCTCATCGGGGAAATTGGATAGCGCGCAAGACGTGCGGTGTTTATCGACGGCAAACAGCAAAAACTCATCGACAAAGCCATCGAATGCCACCAATAACGCTTTGGTTAAATCCGATAGCCCCTGGTTGATTTGCACTGTGCGGCTATCAAAAACCAATGTTTTCATAAATGCCAACGCCTCATCATAAGCTTCGCCAAGAACCGCCAGTGTATTGCGCCCGAAACAACCATCCCATTGTTGCTGCGACAAATCGTGTGCCAGCAATTTTTCGTAGCGTTTTCTTAATAGCGGTTTTTGTTCAGCGATATAACGGTGGAATTGGGTGATGCTATCGGTATTGATGGCTGGGTGCATAGATGCTTTCCTTTTCAAGTCAGGCAAACTAGCATTCAATAATGAGGCCAAACTAGCACGCTCTGGCTAAGCTTGGTTAGACAGCCTTGCAGCAAGGGATTTTTGGGCGTTTTGCCAAGGCTGTGAATCTATAATTACGCTCTGAGTTCATGTCGCAAAGCCGACAAAATGACATAATTCATGTGTAACGTTACAGCTGCACATTCTCGTAAGCCCATGAACACTAAGACTCAATGGGGTTCAGGGGCTTTTTGAAGGGGGCTATAACTTAAATGGAGCACAACGAAGTTTTCACTAGCACTATAAGTAAGTTTAGTTAGTAAGGTGCTTCTGCCGAGCCGTCATAGCCGCACATACCCATTCTAGGCGAATTGACAAGCTCAAGGGGTTCGCCATATTGATCATGCTCATGGCTGTCGGCGTGTTCATCACATAAAAATCCGCTTTCGTCATGTTCATAAATACATTCCTTGCATAGCCAATGCGCTGGTTTATCGCATTCCATACAAGAGACTATTGGCATATCGTTGCGCGCCATTAAAAAAATGGGATGTTTGCTGAGCGGGTGACCGCTACGCTCACCGACGACTTTAATAATTAATTCCGATGACGTACCAAAATCATAGACGTATTCCAATTGCTTAATGTCTGCAAAAACCGTTTTGACGGCTTTACTCATGCCAAAAGATTGGCCATCATAAGCTCTCACCGAAAATTGGCTTAAATGCCCACAGCATTCAAGCCAAATGGCGCGTAGATAAAAGTCTAGGTCTTGCAGCTTGGCACTGCCATTGATTTCTAAATGTAGCCAGAAGTCTTTTGCATACTTATCTTGTACGACGATATGGTACAGCGGTATTGCTTTCGTTTGCTTAGCGTCAGCAGAGCTTATTGCTGCTTTGGCTTTGCTACAGATTTTGAAATGTTTAGTGATACTACGTTTTGCAAAGGGTTCGCCGCAAAATTGGCAAGAGCCGCGTGATTCTGGTTTCGCTGCCATAGGGATAATGGATAGGGTTGGGTTTAAAAGAACGATTATTCTATTCTGCTTAGCGCTGGGCGTGAAGTTTTTATCTAGGTCAGAGTTAATGTATTGCTTAACAACTCAACTTGGGCATTGGTTTGTTTGTTAATCGAGGATGAAATAAGTTAAACACACGGTTAACAGCATTATTGTGATTATTTTCAAGGTGTAAGCCAGTAATCTTAAGGCTTAGCGCTAATGTCTGCATAGACGAGGTAGCAGATAATTTGGTATAGTGGCGACGTTTTTTTGTTTTTTAGCCACAACTGTGGGAACTGTCACTACTCTCTGGAGAGATTCAATGCCAATTAAAATTGCTATTAATGGTTATGGCCGTATCGGTCGCAATATCGTGCGCGCGATGTACGAAGCAGGTCGTAACAATGAATTTGAAATCGTTGCTATCAATGACTTAGGCGATGCGAAAACTAACGCTCATTTAACGCAATACGATACCGTACATGGTAAATTCCCGTTTGAAGTATCGGTTGACGGTGATTGCATGGTGATTAACGGCGATAGAATCAAAGTATTTGCTGAGCGTGACCCTTCTAAATTACCGTGGGGCGAGTTAGGTATCGATGTGGTACATGAGTGTACCGGTATTTTTACCAGTAAAGCCAAAGCATCGGCGCATTTAACAGCAGGTGCGAAAAAAGTGATTATTTCAGCGCCAGGTGGCGATGATGTAGATGCGACTATCGTATTTGGCGTTAACCACACGACGTTAAAAGCTAGCGACACAGTTATTTCCAATGCGTCTTGCACAACTAATTGTTTAGCACCGTTGGTTAAGCCTTTGCATGATGCGATAGGTGTTGTTCATGGTTTGATGACAACGATACATTCTTATACAAACGATCAAGTGTTAACCGACGTGTATCACAGCGATTTACGCCGTGCACGTTCTGCAACACAATCGATGATACCTACTAAAACCGGTGCTGCTGCGGCAGTAGGTTTAGTATTGCCTGAGTTAGCTGGTAAATTAGATGGTTTTGCAATGCGTGTACCCACTATTAACGTATCGGTGGTTGATTTAAGCTTTACTGCGGCTAGAAGCACCAGCAAAGCCGAAATCGATGAAGTGTTAAAAACGGCTGCTGCCGGTTCGTTGAAAGGCATTTTAGCGATTAATGAGTTGCCATTAGTCTCAAGTGACTTTAATCATAATTCAGCATCATCAATTTATGAGCAACCTTTGACTAAAGTAGTTGATGGTACGTTTGTAAAAGTATTGTCTTGGTATGATAACGAATGGGGTTTCTCAAATCGTATGCTTGATACTACTATTGCCTTGGTTAACGCAGGATAATCACTAATGTTACGAAGAACCAAAATTTTAGCTACGCTAGGCCCGGCTACGGATAAGCCCGGTGTGCTTGAGGGATTGTTTACCGCCGGCATTGATGTTGTTCGTTTGAACTTCTCTCATGGTTCTGCTGAAGACCATATCGCAAGAGCTGAGCGAGTCAGAGAGTTGAGTAGAAAAACCGGTAGACGCGTCGGTATACTGGCGGATTTACAAGGCCCTAAGATTCGTATTGCCCGTTTTAAAGATACCAAAGTTTTTTTGCACGAAGGTCAAGACTTTGCGCTGGATATTAATTTTGACCCTAAGGCTGGCGATAACACACAAGTGGGTATTACTTATGAGCCATTGGCAAAAGAGGTAAAACGGGGTAGTCGCTTATTGCTTGATGATGGCCGTATCGTGTTAGATGTGGTTGATGTCGTCAATATGCGGGTTAATTGTAAAGTGGTCGTCGGCGGTGACTTGTCAAACAACAAAGGTATTAATTTGTTGGGCGGCGGTTTATCTGCCGCGGCGTTAACTGAGAAAGATAAAGAAGACATTAAAACGGTTGCTAAGATTAAATGTGATTTTGTCGCCGTGTCTTTTCCGCGTTGTGCTGATGACTTAGATGAAGCTAGACGCTTACTAGAAGCTGAAGGCTGTTATGCCGGTATTGTCGCTAAAGTCGAGCGCGCCGAAGCTATTGTCGATGAAGTGATGGATGAAATCATTTTAGCTTCTGATGCGGTGATGGTTGCGCGTGGTGACTTAGGTGTAGAAATCGGCGATGCCAATTTACCTGCGGTTCAGAAGAAACTGATTAAACGTACGCGTGAGTTAAACCGCGTTGCCATTACCGCTACGCAAATGATGGAGTCGATGATAGAAAACCCGATTCCTACCCGTGCTGAAGTGTTTGACGTAGCTAATGCGATTTACGATGGTACGGATGCAATTATGTTATCGGCTGAAACGGCTTCCGGCAATCACCCGGTTAAAGCGGTTGAAGCGATGAACAGAATTTGTGTAGAAGCTGAGAAGCAACCTGTCGTAAGAGAGTCGGATCACCGTATCAAAAACCAATTCCAGCGTGATGACGAGGCGATTGCCATGTCGGCGATGTATATGGCTAACCATACCAAAATCAAAGGTATTGTTGCGTTAACCGAGTCAGGCTCAACGCCATTATGGATGTCAAGGATTAGCTCAGGCATTCCTATTTTTGCGTTTAGTCGCGTGGAAGAAACCTTAGGTAAAGCGACGTTATTTCGCGGTGTGTTTCCTATTTACTTTGAATTGGAAGACAGCCAAGATCATGCGGAAGTGAATCGTAATATCGTGAAAGAATTAAGGAAATGGAATATTGCTAAAGACGGCGATAAATTCATTATCACGAAAGGCGATTTAACCGGTATTAAAGGTGGCACAAACGCGTTAAAACTGATTGTTGTGGGTCAAGGGTTAACGCCTTAATGCAGTAAGGCTCGCTGTTTATCCGAGAAGAACAGCGGGTAAGTTAGTCGGTCGGGTTAGCGCGAGCATAACCCGACAAACGACTAATTTAGCCAGTCAATAATAAAATCCTCAGAAGCTGTCTGGCAAAACATTAAACGCATTTTGCAAGCGTTATTTTTAACATGGCAATTCGGATCATATTTTCAGCCGTAGCCGGAAGTATTTCGAAATCTTTTGATAAACGGCGAAAGCCGCCTAACCAAGAGAATGTTCGCTCAACAACCCAACGTTTGGGCAATACGGCCCATTTGCCTTCGATTTTTTCCGAAATATGCAGCGTCATGCCAAGTTTTTTATCAGTGTACTCAACCGCACTGCCCCGATAGCCAGCGTCTCCTGAAAAAGCTTTGATAGACGGATACTTATCAGCAGCCGCCTCCAAAACATCACAAGCACTTTTGGTATCGCTCAGATTGGCAGCATGGACGCTAACGTGAAGCAAGTTACCGAGAATATCCACCACGATGTGCCGTTTGTGTCCTTTGACTTTTTTGCCGCCATCAATGCCCCGTTCTTCGCTGGCGTATTGGGTTTTCACGCTTTGCGCATCAATGATGCCATAGCTGGGTTGAGCGCTTCGCCCTGCTTTTTGGCGAGAGTAAACCGTCAACCGATCCAAGCTTTTTTCCCAAACACCCCGTTTATTCCATTTGCTAAAATGGTCGTACACCGTTTTCCACGGCGGGAAATCTTTAGGCAGCAACCGCCATTGAACTCCTCCTTTCACGATATACAAAATAGCGTTCACTATCGATTTTTTACTGTGTTTGTGTCCATTTCCACGTTTACTGCTCGGTTCAAACACTGTTTTTATGAAGTCCCATTCTTGATCACTTAAGTCACTGTCGTAAGCCATTTTTCAGTTTCAACAAAATCCTTGATTTTAGCTGAAATCATTTTGCAAGACAGCTTCTCAAAATCATCAACATCTGTTTCAGACACTGCAAAGCTGGTTACCGATACGCCAGATGATTGTATGGCGTGGTTATTTCCTGAGATAAGCGGATGCCAATCGGGTAAGGTTAAACCTTCATCGATAAGGCGATAGGCACAGGTTTTAGGTAGCCAGGCTAAGTCTGATACTTTTTGTTTTCTTAAATCTAAGCAATCAGGAACGTGTTGAAATCGCTGAGCATAATTGCCACAGCGACAGTTGGTAATATCGAGTAAGCGACATGCTACGCGTGTTAAGGCTATGTCGCCTGAATCCTCGTCTTCTAGTTTGTGTAAACAGCAACGTCCGCAGCCATCACATAAGGCTTCCCATTCTTCTGGGCTTAATTCATCTAAGGACTTTGTTTGCCAAAATGTCATTGTTTAGTGCTATCCTGGTTTGTTTTGTTAGCTTCTAAATCCATCAGAATATGTCTAAAGTGGTCATAATTTTCAATATTGATAACTCCGACTTCGTTAAGCAACGGCTGGTAATGTCCGGCAGCACGACCGCCGACGATTAAGCTGACGTCATTGCCGAGTAGTTTTTTTAATTTTCTAATTTCTTTGTGTAATAGCAAATCATCATCAGCAAAACTAATGCTTATGGTAACAGCGGTTGCATGAGTATATTTAACGGCTGCGGCAATTTCTTCCGCAGGTAAATTAGCGCCTAAATAAGTGACTTGCCAGCCTTTTAATTCAGCAATAATCGCGGCTAATAATGCACCTAACTCGTGTAATTGCCCTATCGGCGTGCTAACCACCATACGGCAAGCGCCTTTTGGCGCTGGATTGTTATTGCGTAATATATAGGTGAGCGAGCGGATAATCGCTGATGCCATGTGTTCGTGTACCGGTCTTAACTCGCCAATACGCCAACGTTCACCGATGACAGTTAATAAAGGTGTGAGTAAGTGTTCAATAAAGACTTCAGTGCCTAATTCAACCAGTGCATTTTCAAAATGTAATTCTAAGGCTCTGGCATCAAACGCTAAAACAGCGGCATAACATTTTTCAATATACCGTTCTGCGATGTTAGTTGTTTCGTTGCTTGATAGCTTAGGTAGTAAGGGTTCAGCTTCAGTTTCCGTGCCGTCTTTTAATAAGTTTTTTAATTCATCGATAGAGTATTGTGCAATTTGGCTAATGCTATGGCCTTTATTAGTGGCTTGATTCAAAAGCTTTAGTCGAGCTATATCTAAATCACTATAAACTCTATGGCCTCCGGTTGTGCGAGTGGGAGTTACTGCTTGATAACGCCGTTCCCATGCTCTGACTAAATCGGATTTAACGCCGGATCGTTTTGAAACGGTGCTGATTAAATAACGCGCTGAATCATCGTTCATATTCGACATAGTAGTGTGGTTTGCATGTTGCTTGATCTGATTGAGTAAAGCTGACTTATATACCACGCCGTCATGTTTGCGGTTTATACAATCTTGCGTAGGGTACGCAATGTGTACCCTACATGAAAAACCGAAATTTGAGCGTTTAGAGCATAGTTAGCTTTACTCGTGCTTCTCTCTATGGCTTGAGTATAACCAGATTATTGCAATATGCTAGCATAGCTTTACAATACTTTGACAAATTTTGTACAGTTTGCAGTTATTTTGCTTTAGAGCGATAGGTTACTGAGTAAATAACGCCTTGCTTATCGTCACTAATTAGTAATTCACCGCTAGGCAGTTCCAAAATATCGACGGGGCGCCCCAACACTTGGTTGTTTTCCGTCAACCAGCCAGTGATAAAGTCTTGTTCAGCAATGACGTTACCGGTGTTATCAAGCTTAAGTGTGACGACTTTGTAGCCTTGCGGCTGGCTGCGATTCCAAGAGCCGTGTTGTGCCACAAATAATCGGTGTTGATATTGGGTCGGGAAGGTTGAGCCGGTATAAAAACGCATACCTAAAGGTGCGATATGGGCTTTATAGCGCCAGGCTGGCGCTTTAAATTCGCTACAAGTATGTTTATCAGCCAATTCAGGGTCGGCAATCGTGCCGCCGTGACAATAAGGATAGCCGAAATGCTCACCTAACTCAGACCAGCTATTGAGTTCATCAGGTGGTTTGTCATCGCCTAAGTAATCTCGACCATTATCATTAAAATATAAGCGTTTGGTTGTAGGATGCCAGTCAAATCCAACAGTATTGCGTATACCGCGCGCTAATATTTCAAGCCCTGTGCCATCCGGATTTAATCGAACTAATGAGGTAAAAATATCTTGCTCAGGCTGGCAAATGTTACACGGTGCGCCAACAGCAGTATAAAGTTTGCCGTCAGGCCCAAAGCGCAAGTATTTCCAACCATGATGTTTTTCTGCTGGAAATTGGTCGTAGATGACGACAGGCTTAGGTGGGTTTGATAAATGTTCGGTAATCGCACCAAAGCGTAAGATACGATTAATAGCAGCAACATATAATGCGCCATCACGGTAGGCGACGCCATTAGGCATAGTTAAATCCTGAGCAATCGTATAGACTTGGGTCTTGCCTTGCTTGGGCGGGGATACGGCGTAGACTTTACCTTCAACGCCGGTGCCAACGAATAACACGCCGTTTTCAGCTAGAGTCATGCTGCGCGCATTCGGCAAATGCTCAGCGTAAATCGATATGTTAAAGCCCTCAGGTAGCTTAAGCGAGGGTAAGAGGGTTGATGGGTCTGCATGGGCCTGTGCGCCTAACAGCCATAAAAAAAGCCCTAAACGTTTCATGATTGACCTCGTAATGGTTAAATGTGAGCACTCAGCAATCTAATGTTAACAACTAGGTGTTAGCAGAAAGACAGCGCTGAGTCATCGTACTTTATCAGGATTATTCTCAATATCAGCAAACTTTATATATCAGGAATGCTCTTAGCATCGGTTGAATTTCGTTATTCAATCCCCACTTCATTAGAAAAATATTTACAAAGAGGTAAGCCCTATATGATGCGGATTTTACTGTTTTTAGCGACAAATGCGGCGATTTTAATCGTCATAAGCATAGTTTTTAATATATTAGGCATAAAAAGCACCTTAGATGCGCAAGGTGTGAATATTGATTTGAATGCGTTATTACTGGTTTCAGCAATTATCGGTATGTCTGGTTCGTTTGTTTCATTAGTCATGTCGAAATGGACAGCTAAGCAAGCAATGGGCGTTTATGTCATTACCCAACCAGATAATCAAACCGAGCAATGGTTATTCGATGTCGTGGCAAGGCAAGCGCAATCTGTGGGTATTGACATGCCTGAGGTTGGCATCTTTGATGCGCCTGAGCCGAATGCATTTGCAACGGGTATGAGTAAAAATAGTGCATTAGTTGCTGTTAGCACGGGATTATTGCGCATGATGGATGCCGACGAAGTTGAAGCGGTTATTGGTCATGAAATGACGCATGTATCGAACGGCGATATGGTGACAATGGCGTTAATGCAAGGCGTGGTAAATACGTTTGTGTATTTTTTCGCGACATTGATTGGTTATGTGGTAGACCGTGCCGTGTTTAAAACCGAACGAGGTTATGGCCCAGCTTATTATATTGTGCAAATGGTTGCGCAACTGGCACTCGGTATTTTGGCGTCTATGCTGGTGATGTGGTTTTCCCGTTACCGAGAGTTTAAAGCCGATGCGGGCGGTGCTCAGCTTGCAGGGCGCCAGAAAATGATTAATGCCTTGCGTGCATTACAGCGCGCTCAAGAAGCGCCAGAATTGCCAGGTCAGCTGGCGGCGTTTGGTATTCATGGTGGTGGTGTGCGTAAGTTATTTATGAGTCACCCACCCTTAGAAGAGCGTATCGAAAGATTACAAAATCAATAACTTCTGTTGCCTATCCGGTTGGCTTTTCAGTCTATGCCACGCCGGATAGGTTATCTATTCTCGTCTCTAGGCGGTACAGCTATAACATTCATAGCACCTATGATTGCCGATAAATCGCTTATCCAATTTAGGTCAGATAGCGTAAAATTGTTGCAATCTGTTTGTAGTTATGAAATACATCACGGTTTTGCAAGCAACCGAGCTTAAGCTTGTAATCATTATAATAATTAAATCCTATGGGAAACACGATGAACACATTAACCACCTGTCTTTTATTGCTAATGGCTTTGCCTGTTTTGGCTGAATCGACCACCAGTGAATGGCAAAATACGACCTTGTCTGATGCGACGATAGCCAAAATTCAGCAAGCGAGTTACGACTATAAAAAATGCGTTTCTGATGAGATTCAAAAACCGAATTATCAGAAACAGGAAAGCCGTTATGCCACTGAACAAATCATTAAACAATGCGAAGTGGTGCTGGCAAAAATGCGCGAAGTGTATTTAGCCGAAAAAGTTCCGGAAGTGATTGCTGATAGGCATTTAAAACAATTACGCACTAAAACAACGCGCGATGCCCTACAGACATTGATATTTGCCGAGGCTGCTAGAAAGTCGGCAGAATTGCAATAGGAGCTTGTGCATGAATTCTTACACGATTGACTTATCACTACGACCGGCAACATTTGACTTATGGCATGTGTGTTTAGCGGGTACGGTTGTTGTTTTAGCATTGTTGCTTATTGTGGTGTTATTAATTTCGGTACTTAATTTGTTGCGTGGCAAAAATAAAGCCACGCCTGTAGTTGTTAGCGAACCTGCTAAGCCGGTAGAGCCTATTATTCAAGTAGTTGAGAAAATTGTTGAAGTCGAAAAAATCGTAAAAGCCCCAGCACCTGAGCCGGTGGTGTTAAAAGAAGCGACACCTGATGCGGCATTACAGCTGTTGGCTATTTTACAAAACGAAGCACGGTTTATTGATTTTATCCAAGAAAATATTACGAGTTATAGCGATGCTGATATTGGTATTGCTGCGCGTGTTGTGCATGAAGGTTGCAATAAAGCCATTAAAGAGCATTTTACGTTAGCACCGGTTAGGGCTGAATCCGAAGGTTCACGAGTGACGTTACCGTCAGGTTTTGATGCGAGCAAAGTGCGTGTGACCGGTCATATCATTGGTCAGCCGCCGTTTACCGGTACATTAATCCATAAAGGTTGGCAAGTTACGGCAATACACTTACCTAAATTAACTCAAGGCTACGATGCGAGTATTGTTGCCGCTGCTGAGGTTGAGCTATGAGCTTATTCGACCATCTCAAAAAAATGCAAGACGCTAAACCGGTCGTTGCGCCTAGCAATACGACGCCAGAACCTGTTTCAACGCCTACTGAATTAGAGCAATCAGAGCCTGAGCTAGATTCTGAACCTAGTATTAGCGAAGTTGTTAATGAATTAATCGAAAGCCAGCAGTCTGTACCTGTTGTTGAAAGCCAACCCTCTTTTAGCGATGCGATTAATCAAACAATTCCAGCTCCCGCGCCTCAGCCTGTACCGGAAGGTATGCGCTACTCGGTAGGTATTGATTTGGGTACTACGCATTGTGTGTTGTCTTATGCTGAAATCCATGCTGAGGGTGAGGAATTTAACCAGCAGGTCATGGGTGTTCCACAATTGATTGCACCCGGCATGGTAGAAGATGACCCACAATTACCGTCGTTTTTATATCAAGCACATAGCGCAGAGTTAGCGGATGATGCTAGTAATTTGCCATGGACAGCTAAACCTCGCTATTTAGTCGGTGAAATTGCGCGTAATTTAGGCAGTAAAACACCTATTCGCTTAGTCGCGAGTGCCAAAAGCTGGCTATGTCATGCCGGTGTGGATTGTAAGTCGCCTATTTTGCCGGCTGAAGCGCCTGAAGATGTTGAGCGCGTGTCGCCGTTTGAGGCTAGCGTGGCCTATTTGCAGCACTTAAGCGACGCCTGGTCGTATAAGTTTCCTAATGCGCCGTTATCAGAACAAGATTTAGTCATTACAGTACCTGCCTCATTTGACCCAGCCGCGCGTGAGTTGACGGTAGAAGCAGCTAAAACAGTTGGTTTAAGTCAAGCGATTTTATTAGAAGAACCACAAGCTGCCGTATATAGCTGGATTGAAAAAAGCGGTGGCGATTGGCGTAAACAAACGCAATGCGGCGATATTATTTTAGTGATTGATGTGGGTGGTGGTACGACCGACTTATCGTTAATCGCCGTGACGCAACAAAGCGGCAATTTGGAGTTAACCCGTGTCGCAGTAGGTGATCATATTTTGCTAGGCGGCGATAACATGGATTTAGCGCTTGCCTATACGGTTAAAGCTAAATTAGAAAAAGACGGTCAGCGTTTACAGCCTTGGCAAGTGCAGGCATTAACTCACAGCTGCCGAGAAGCTAAAGAAAAATTATTCAACGATGAGATGTTAGAAAGCTTACCGTTAGTGATTGCCAGCCGAGGCTCATCGTTGATTGGTGGGACATTACGCGCAGAATTAACCCGTGCCGAAGTACAACAAGTGTTGGTCGAAGGCTTTTTTCCTCAGGTTTCAGCCAGTGATAGACCGATTACGCGCACGCGTACAGGGTTACGCACAACAGGCCTACCGTATGCGCAAGATGCCGCTATTACCCGGCATTTGGCAGCGTTTTTGGCTAAGCAACAACATGCGACTAGCGACTTAGCTGATGTCAACTTACCAGAACATGCGACATTCTTGCATCCAACCGCCGTGTTATTTAATGGCGGCGTCTTTAAAGCTAAAGCGTTAGCAGAGCGGTTTATGAGCGTGTTAAATGCTTGGTTAGCTGCCGAACAAGCGCCTGAAGCACGCTTATTAAGCGGTGCGGATTTAGATTTAGCGGTTGCTAGAGGGGCTGCCTACTACGGTTTCGTGCGTAAAGGCAAAGGGGTGCGTATTAAAGGCGGTACGGCAGCGTCGTATTATGTCGGTGTCGAAAGCGCTATGCCGGCTGTACCAGGTTTACCTCCAGAACTTGAAGCGCTATGTATTGCGCCGTTTGGTATGGAAGAAGGTACACAAGAAGAGTTGCGTGATGATACATTTGGTTTGGTCATTGGTGAGCCGGTGCGGTTCCGCTTTTTCGCGTCAAATACACGACGTGAAGATAGAGTAGGTACTCGCTTAGATTATTGGACTGATGATGAGTTGTCAGAGCTCGATGAGATAGAGATTACCTTGTCAGAAGAAAACCATAGACCGGGTGAGATTGTGCCTGTTTATTTATGTGCTGCTGTGACTGAAGTAGGCACGCTAGAGTTACAAGCGGTTTCTCAACGCGATAACTCACGTTGGAAAATCGAGTTTGATGTGCGTGCAGGCGATAATTAAACATAGATAAACCCCAGCCACCACTGGCCGGGTACTTTATTAGGGCTACCAACTTAAGACGGGACAGGGTATTCCTTACACGTGTAGGTTTTTTTCAAAAGCCATGGACGAGACATGACGGTGCGGTAAATTATGTGTGTTACTTACATTGATTTAC
>CAWUNX010000019.1:0-18683 GCA_963923905.1 uncultured Methylocucumis sp. | reverse complement strand
TTTGTTGGGCGACTTTTCTGAAGTATAAACCGAAAAGCTAAGCGCGTGGAGTATAAATCCTCGTTCCTTAGCAATGAGGCACGAACCTTGTGTAGACGTTATTTCATAGACATTGCTTAAGAGTTTTGATGGTTACAATCCGTGTTGTGCTATTCATATCTTGAGCGCTTCAAGGTATCATGCCCAGGATTGTTTAATCGGATTACTGTAATGTCTCAATCTAGTGCTATTTCTTGGAAAAACTATTTAACATTGTGTAAACCTAATGTGGTTTTAGAAATGTTGTTTACGGCATTTGTCGGCATGTTGCTGGCATCTCCGGGTATGCCGCCTATTGCAACAGTTGTTTATGGTATTATCGGCATTGCTTTGGCTGCGTCATCAGCGGCTGCCATTAATCATTTCATTGACCGCAAAGCCGATGCGCAAATGAGCCGAACTGAAAACAGACCTTTGCCTAAAGGACAATTGACGGTCGCCAATGTGTTGGTGTTTGCCGTGGTATTAGGTTTGTTGTCGATGCTGATTTTAGTTTTATTAGTTAATCCGTTAACGGCTGTGTTAACTTTTGTGTCGTTATTTGGTTACGCTATTGTTTATACGTTGTATTTAAAACGCGCGACGCCACAAAACATTGTTATTGGCGGTTTTTTTGGTGCTACACCGCCCTTATTAGGTTGGTGTGCAATCACTAATTCCATTGATGCGTATGCGTTATTGTTAGTGTTGATTATTTTTGTTTGGACACCGCCACATTTTTGGGCATTAGCGATAGCTAGACGCGAAGAGTACGCTAAAGTCAACATTCCTATGCTTCCCGTTACCCACGGTGTCGAATTTACCCGCTTACAAATTTTGCTTTACACCGTCTTATTGTTAATTGCCAGTTTATTACCGTACTTAACGGGTATGAGCGGTTTAATTTATTTAGGCTTCGCGTTGCCATTAAGCGTAGGGTTTATTGTGTTAGCCTTATTAATGATGAAGACTAAAACCAATAAAACCGCTATGCAGACCTTTGCTTATTCTATTGTTTATATCACGGCCTTATTTGCTGTGTTGTTAGTCGATCATTATTTTTTAATTACGTTATGAAGCAATTTCGCCATCACGAACAAACACCTTATCAAGAGCATCCTTTTGCCGAATATGTGCGCATTTTAGGTAAAGGCAAGAAAGGTTCTAGGCCACTAACTCAAGACGAGGCTTACCGCGCGTTTACGATGATTTTAAACGATGAGGTTTTACCGGTGCAGTTAGGGGCATTTTTAATGCTGATGCGGGTAAAAGAAGAAACCCCTGAGGAGTTAGCGGGTTTTGTCAATGCCGCTAGGAATAGCTTTCCAGTGGTTAATGATGTAACCGTTGATTTGGACTGGTCTAGCTATGCCGGTAAGCGTAGACAATTGCCGTGGTTTATTTTGTCGGCGTTATTGTTGGCAGGTAACGGTATTAAAGTGTTTATGCACGGGGCCAGTGGTCATTCAGCGGGGCGCTTATATACCGAACAGATGTTAACGTTTTTAGGTTTAAAACCTGCCCATTCGATAGCTGAAGCGAGTTTGCAACTGCAGCAACGCTCTTTTAGTTACTTATCGCTAGAGCATTTTTGCCCTAAATTAGACGAAATTATCGAGCTAAGACCTATTTTAGGCTTGCGTTCACCGGTTCATACGTTAGTGCGCTTATTAAATCCATTTAATGCCGACTACAGTATTCAAGGTATTTTTCATCCTAGTTATCGCGCCGTGCATCAACATGCGGCGGCGCTACTTAACCAACCGCACATGGCGGTTTTAAAAGGCGAGGGCGGTGAAACTGAACGCAATCCTGATATGGATTGCTTAGTGCAAAGCGTGCATTTAGGTGAGTTATCAGAAGAAACCTGGCCTATGCTGTTTGCACGCAGGCATATCAAACCTGAGCAATTAAACCCGCAAGATTTAGCCAATTTATGGCAAGGCGTATTAAACGATGATTATGCCGAAGCGTCAGTGATTGGCACGGCAGCGATTGCCCTTAAGTTATTAGGCAAAGCCGATACGCAACAACACGCGCATGAACTGGCTACGGAAATGTGGTTGTCTCGTGATAAACAATTGTCCTTTGGTATTTAAACAAGCTTAGCTTGAATTTCCCCAGCAATTTCAGCAGCCGTAGCGCTTGTTTTAGCCGCATTATCGTAAAACCAATCGATATGCGCCTGACCTTGCCAGCCTAGCATAGTGTCAGCTAACCACTGCTCGGCTATATGCTTCAGTTGTTGGCTGGCGTCTGCACTATCAAATTTTGCAAAGCTAGTGATATTGTCATGTAGCAACGCCATGTTTTTATTGGTATAGGCGTTGGTTAATACTAAAACACCCGCTTCGGCTAATTCTAATGCAGCATAACTCGGTTGCGGTGACGCCATTAACGCAACCCCTAGCGCCGCTTTAGAGGCTAAGCCGGCATATTGTTGCGGCGAAACTTCACCGATAATCTCTATTTCTGTGGCGGTTTTAAATGTAGTTGCGGTAATGTGATCGCCTAGCGCTAAAAAACGCCAGTCAGCCCAAAAGTCTGGGTCAGCGTCTATCGCGGTACGAATCATAACGTCAATAAACGGTGTATTAAAGCGTTCAATATGAGGGCGCACTAACAGTAAAACCAGCTTTTCTTTGTTGGCTTGATAGGTAATCGCGCTTTTAATAGCTGAGTTCATTGCAGGGTAAGCGACATAACCTTGGTTAAAATAGCCGTGTTGGCGGAAATATTCGAAAACCATTTCAGTTTGAAAAACCGGTATGATTTTGTCAGGGTGCTTATAGCTTTGTTCAGCCCAACTCGATAAGCTAGACCATTGATAATAACTGTGTTCTACGTCTTGAATAAAATAAACAAACTGGCGTGTTTGCGCACCAAACAATACATCTTGTTGGCTTAATAAATCCAGTGCATGGGTAGCCGTCCACCAGGCGGTCGCGATAAAAATATCGGCTTTGCGTACAAAAAACGGAAAGCGAAAACGTTGTGCCGCATCGGCAATCACATCAAGCTCTGCTTGGTCCTTATCATGCGGCGTGGTGAGTTGATAACCTTCAGGTGGATTAAATAATTGTTCTGGCGATACGTCTGTGGTAATGATTCTGGCATCCACTTTATCGCCTAATGCGTGTTTAATCGCGTTAAATAAAGACAGCGCTGAGTCGATGTCAATATGACCTTGCCCCTGGTTTAGCGTAGGTAGCAATAAGTTGATTCTAGGTTTAGTGATTAAACTAGGTCTGGCTAAAAAGCGGGTGCAATTACCAAAATAGCGCCGTAAACCGCCGAGTTCTTTATTGGTTGGAAAAATACGGTTAGCCACATGATTAAGATTAAACCCGGGTGTTTGTAGCATTAACACGCTGTCTGCCGCTGCCGCGCCACTGACGCGTTTGCCCGTTATCCACGCGTAACCGGCGATTTCAACAAAATAAAACAGACTGCGTTCAAGCGCATGGGCTAAGGTATTGTCCGTTTGGCCTTGCTCAGCCTCAAAATGAAACGGCCTTAACTTTAAATCCAATAACGGTTTTAAGGCTTGGGTTTTAAACCAAAACATAGAACCGGATGGAAAATCTAAATGATGGTCTTTGCTTATATCTTCGCCGGCTAGTTCCATCAGTTGTTTAACGGTAGAAAAATTACCTGTCCACTGTACAGCGGGTCTTATTGCTTCGTAATGGTCTGGCGCATACGCACCAATACGCTCGTCAGCTAATACGGTTAAGATGTTTTGCACCAGCTCGGTACTGCCTAAATTGCCGTAAATACCGTGTTTACGCCAACCGTCGGCAAATGAACTTCTAAAATGGCTAGAGCGTTTAGAATGAATATGTACGCCATAATCGACTTCGTTAATTCTATCTCTATAGCCACAAATCATCGGCGCAATATCACGACCACGATTAGGTAGTACGCGAATTTCAAACGGATGCGTAGAGAATTGCTCACAGTAAATGCTAATTTCTTTCGCTTTTATCAATGTGTCCGTACTGATAAAGACTCGGCAATTGCCTGGAATATGATTGCATGCCGTTAGCATTTCCTCAGATAACTCAGGATAAAAAATATGCGCGAACACACCAATACGCCGATTTTGCTGAATAGCTGAATTCGGCCTAGGTAATAACCTATCATCAGGCATATTAAACACGATTCGAGTACTGGCTGGTTTTTTAGGTGCTAATTCTTTTGTATCCTCATTAGGACGGCAGCTAAAACCGTTAAGCCAACCATGCACTAAATAATGCTGTAATGGCACACAACCTTTGGCTTTTGGATTTTGTTCAACGTAATAACGCGCATTAAATAACGGATGTACCGGTTGAGCCGTTTTCCAGCCGCGTTCTAAATAATCAATTAGCGCGTCGTGTTGGCATGGTTCGCTATCGTTACGGTGTTTGTAATAATACTTTTTTGAGAAAAATGGGTTAGGGTCAATAAGCGCCGTCTTATCTAAGGCTAAATAAGCGATAAGTGCTTGGCAGGTTAACGGCTTATCGAATTGTTCTTGCACAAATTCATTATCAAATAATGGATGCGGGCTGACTGAATCTTTATGCTCAAGAAACTCTTGTAACGGAGAAAATTTGGCGTGTTCTACGTTAAAACCGCTATGCATTGCGTAATAAATTGGGTCAAACAAGCTATGCGGTTGTAGATTTTCCCGCCAACCCACATGGATATAGTGCGATAACGGGTCGGGTTGCAAACGATGACTCTCGCCATAGTGTTTGCTGTAAAAATCAATATCGAATAAGGGGTTAGGATTAAAGCCTTGACGCCAACCTTCGGTTAAAAAGTGATAAAACGGGTCGATAGTCCCCGCATACGCTTGCAAATACTGTTGTTCATACCAGCGCGTCCAGAATAACGGGTGAGGTTGATAACCGAGTTGCCAGCCATAGTCTAAATAATGCAACAATGGATGTTGACTGGATTCGCTGTCTGCTAAATAGGTTTGATAGTACCAACGTGCATCGAATAACGGATGAGGTGACTTTAACGCAGCACTGCCTTGGCTAACAAAATGTTCTAGCGGTTCTAGTGTCTGTTGCGATAACTCGGGTGTATTAACTTTATACCAAGCCACGTCAAAATAAGGTGATGGCGAACGGTTGATTTGCCAGCCTAAGGTTTGGTAATGCTTAAATAAATCGTCAGCATTAGCGTTGAGTAATAACGTATTGGTTTGATTTTTAGCATAAAATTGGACGTCGAATAATCGCTCGATATACTGCGCTCTGATGTTAAGCTTAGACGCGCAAATATAATCGGGGATTTCAATCGGTTCAGGTGTTAATTCGTAGTGCCCACCCCCCACGTTAATCGCAACCGTCTGTTTATCAGAAGAGCAGGGGAGTTCAGCAATACCAAAGGCGCGCCAATGCGTTTTATGCGCTTGGTGGATTAATTGCGTAGCGCCGGGGGAATACGGTGTCCAAATGGTTAGCTGCTTAGGATGGCTAACGCCAAAAAATAAATGGCTGACAAATAAAAAACTATCGGTTGCGCTCGCTTGGAGCTCGCCTAGCGTAATATGAATAGTCACATAGGCCGCTAAGCTGGGCTGTTTAATAGACCAATGCATAAAATGGTAGTTTTCAAGTGCCGGTCCGCCTAAATGCTTAGTTGAGCTAGGAATGCGCAAGGTTTTTTCTGCCAATTTATTTTGTTCGGCATCTAAAAACTCTAGCACTATACGACCTTCTGCCCTATGGGTACCAAAAAAGCCGGAAAATTGATAATGAAAATCAGAGCTGGCAATGATGGGAATAGGTTGCTTAAGCGTCAATATCGGCTTTTCTGCACCTAACGTGGCATATAAATAAGCGGTGTGTCCATTTGCCAGTCGCCACTTTTCGGAAAAATCCACGCCTATCGCGGCAGGTTTTGACGCATTAATCTGCCAGTCAGCAATCTCGCTGGCTTGATAAGCGCTAAAATCAGCGTTAGGTAGTAAGTTTCTGCCTTGTAGTAAGGTTTGAAAAAATGCTTGTCGTTCAGGCTGCCACTGTATCGATAAGTAAGCCGGTTGCGGGTCGGGGGGGGGTTGGGTATTAACGACGTTAGCCGCCGATAACACATATAAATAATTTTGACTGATGCCTACGATAGGTTCTGGGTCTGAAGTATTAACAACAAAGGTATTGGTCATTATAAAAGGCGGTGTGTAAAAATATTTACTAAAGTTATGTCGAGAACGCTTTTAACGCATCGCTGATTTGCTGTTTAGCTTCATGCAAAATATTGAGCGACATTTCTGGCGATAACGAATAGTTTTTTAGTTTACTCGCAGCAGGAATCGAGGTAATCACGGGTAAATGAGTTAAATCAGTGCGTCCCATTTCGCTGTGTAAGCGGGATAACACAACAATATCAGTTAAGCTTAACTCAGTACTATTGTTTTGATACCAATCGTCTGAATAAATGGGTATTTTAATAAACTCATCAGAAAACCCCCATTCTAATAAGATTTTGTAGCCGATAGGGCCTTTGACACAGTTAATCGCGCTATTAAGGTCGGCTTCGGTATAAAGGTCTTTGGGTAAGCGGTCGACGAAATACATGAACGGCACAACGCCTAAATCACACACTAATCCAGCTAACAGCGCTTCTTCCGGTTTAGCTTGTTTAGTGACACTGGCTAAAACAAAACTAATCGTCGAGATATAAATGCTTTGCTTCCATATCTTATCTAAAATTTTTCTAATCAACACTGAGTTGCTTTTAAATATGTTATGAATACTCAAGCTAATCAATAAGTTACGTGTCGCGCTTAAGCCAATACGGCTAATCGCTTCTAAGCATGACTTAGCGGGGCTTGCGCAAACGTACAAAGGACAATTTGCTAATTCGATTAATTTTGCTGACATCACCGGGTCAAGCTGAATAATCTTGGCCGCCTCAGCAACGCCGATGTCTTGCTGTATCGCGTTGCGCAGTTTAATCGCTACATCGGGTAGGCTAGGCAGCTCTAATTTTTCCTCAGCGTAATGCTCAGAAAAGACTTGCAACAGTTGATTATCTGCCAGTGACTCAGGAATCACTAATTCAGAATAATGATTACCCGTTGCGCTACGGCTAGACATGATTTTTTGTGACACTCTGAGGATACTGACGTCGGTCTCAGCAATTGCTGTCGTTGTATGCACTGCGCCGCTCGATAACGGGAATCTTGATTTAGCCGTGCCTTCAACCACATTATAGGTTTTGCCACTTTCGTCGGCTAAGGTAATTTGCCCTTTTATTAAGTATAAGGCTGAGTCCGTTTTTTCCCCCACGCTGAACAGCTTAGTACCTTTAGCATAGACTTCGGATTTTAAGTCGGTGGCAAATGCTTGTAACTTTTCTTCGCTAAAGTTCCTAATCGGGATAAGTTCTTTTAGCTTAGCAATTGAAATCTCTTCAGAAGCAATTTGGGCAGTAGGTTGTTCGGTTTTTTTGTTGTTTTTAAAAAACGATGGCAGCAATGACATAAGAAAGCCGAAACTTAGTTAATGGGAATAGGTTAAAACAGAAGTACATGAGGCAGGCACATTCCGCTTTCAAGCGTATGAGTTGATTATAGTGCGGTTTACCACGATTTGACGATTTTTATCGGTAATCCATTCACTCCATGAGCCTGCATAGAGCTGACTATTTTTAAGTCCTGCATATTCCATTGCTAACAGGTTATGACATGCGGTCACGCCAGACCCGCAATAATGCACGGTTTGTTCCGGGCTGTTTGTACCGAGTAATTGACGGAATTCAGCTTGTAGCTGACTCGCGGGTAAAAATAAGCCATTTTTATCTAAATTACATGAGGTGGGGCGATTGTGGGCATAAGGAATATGGCCTGCAACCGGGTCAATAGGCTCATTATGCCCTGTATAACGTTCAGCAGCGCGCGCATCGATTAAACACGTCTTTTTTTGTGCGATACGGTTTTGTAACTCGGTTGCTGAAATCAATTGTTGAGGGCTTAAATAAGGTCTAAACACACATGCTGCTTTAGGTGTGGGTCGCTGGGTCGTCAGTGTTAAATTTTGTTGCAGCCAAGCGCGTAGACCACCGCTTAACACAGCAACTTTTTCATGGCCTAGGTAACGTAATAGCCACCATAGACGCGCAGCAAACAAGCCGCCTGCGTCATCATAAGCGACGACTTGAGTATTTGCGTTAACCCCTAGCGCGCCTAATTTTTGGCTTAATACGCGATAGTCGGGCAATGGATGGCGTCCCGTATTGGCTTTTACTGGTGACGATAAATCATGTTCTAAATGCATATACACGGCATTAGGGATATGGCCGTGCCGATAAGCATAAGCACCGGCTTCTGTGTTTTGTAACTGGAATCGGCAATCAATAATTAACCAATCGGGGTTGTTTAGCTGAGCGTGTAAGTCTGTGGCTGAAATTAACGTGTTATAGTTCATTATCTGTTATACCTTTAAGATGATTTTACCGATATGTTGGCTGCTTTCCATATAGTCGTGAGCCTGTGCCGCTTCTTCTAAGATAAAAACCGTATCGATAATAGGTTTTAAGTGGCCGTTATTGAATAAAGGCCAAACCTGCTGGGCTAGTTGTTTAGCGATAGCTGCTTTAAATGGCTCATCACGCGCTCTCAGGGTTGACCCTGTTAAGGTTAGTCGCTTTAACATAATAGGCAATAAATTTATTTCGGCTTTAACAGCTTGCTGCAACGCAATTTGTATTAGTGTCCCCTCTATTGCCAAGCATGTTAAATTGCGTGCGCAATAATCCCCGCCAATCATATCGAGAATAACGTTAACGCCATTATTATCAGTAAGCCTGAGTATTTCGGCAACAAAATCCTGAGTACGGTAATTAATCGCCGCATCAGCGCCTAATGCTAAGCAAGCCTGTTGTTTTAGCTCATTGCCTACGGTAACAAAAACCTTAGCCCCAAAGGCTTTAGCTAACTGAATGGCGGTTATACCAATACCACTACTACCACCATGCACGAATAAGGTTTGCTTAGCGCCAAGCTTAGCTCGATTAAAGACATTACTCCAAACCGTAAAATAAGTTTCAGGAATCGATGCTGCTTCAACAAATGACCAATGCTCAGGAATAGGCAGACATAATTTAGGATTTGCTAGGCAATATTCGGCATAACCACCGCCAGTCACTAAAGCACAAACCGCATCGCCAGGTTTAAATTGAGTTACATTGGCACCGATTGTTTCAATAACGCCGGCTATTTCCAGTCCTGGTATGTCAGACGCGCCCGGCGGTGGCGGATAAAGCCCCTTGCGCTGCATGACATCAGGTCGGTTAACGCCCGCCGCATGGACTTTGATTAATACTTGCTCAGCGTTAGGTGTCGGTGGCTCGCGTTTACCACAATGTAACTGATGATTGATAATTTCTATTGCTCGCATCAATGTTAGTTGCTTTTATCAGTAAGAAACGAAGAGAATACAGTTGCTAAAATTTTAGCTGTGCCGCATAGAAATTGATAGCATTAAGACACTAAGCACGTTCCTAATAATCTTTGGTCGATAAACAGGATGATAAGGCTTATGAATTTTGACGAGTGAGGGCTATGAGAATATACGTCGCAGGACATCAGGGCATGGTCGGGTCGGCACTGGTTAGGCAACTACAAACACACCGTTACGCCGACGAAATCGTCACTCGCACACGAGCCGAATTAGATTTAACGCAGCAAGCAGACGTTAACGCATTCTTTTTGCAAGAACGTATCGATCAAGTTTATCTTGCAGCTGCAAAAGTTGGTGGAATATGGGCTAATAGCACATACCCGGCTGATTTTATTTATCAAAATTTAATGATAGAGTGCAATGTCATTCAGGCTGCGCACCAAGCCAATATAGAGAAATTACTGTTTTTAGGTTCAAGCTGTATTTACCCTCGTCATGCGCCGCAGCCCATCTGTGAAACTGCGCTACTAACTAGCTCGCTAGAACCGACTAACGAATCTTATGCTATTGCCAAGATTGCCGGTATTAAACTCTGTGAAGGCTATAACCGTCAGCACGGTCGTGACTACCGTTCAGTAATGCCTACTAATTTGTACGGGCCACATGACAATTTTCATCCTGATAACAGCCATGTTATTCCCGCTTTAATGCGACGATTCCATGAAGCCGTGCAATCAAAGGCTAAAGAGGTTGTTATTTGGGGCAGTGGTATACCTAAGCGAGAATTTTTGCATGTCGATGATATGGCGGCGGCTTGTGTGCATGTCATGAATATCGATAAACAAACCTATAGCGCAATTACTCAGCCTATGCTATCGCATATTAATGTGGGGGCAGGGATTGACTGCAGTATTGCTGAATTGGCAGAAATACTTGCTAACATCACCGGTTTTAATGGGCGATTGACCTTTGATGCCAGTAAACCCGATGGTGCACCGCGTAAGTTGCTAGACATCTCGCGTTTAACGGCTTTGGGTTGGCAAGCACGTATAGGTTTAGTGGAAGGACTTAAAGAAACCTATGCGTGGTTTTTAGAAAATCAGCTGGATTATAAGCACACAGACGCCCCTCACCATGGCCATTAAGTTAAAAAAGGCTATGCACTTTAATTGAAAATAAATATAGATTATTCTTAACTAATGGCAGTGAACGTAATGTTAACCTAAAGTTAAGCTAGCACTTGTTTAGCCTTATCGCCAGCGACTTCTTTTACCAATTTCGGTACTAAATATCCTGGTAACAAGGTTTTGAGTGCTTGCATTAATGCTAAGGCATCGTTTTCGCTGACCTCAAAATGTGCCGTGCCAGTGGTTTTGTCGAGTAAATGCAAATAATACGGTTGTATACCGAAATCGAATAAGCGTTCGCTTAATTGCGCTAAAGCAGTAACGTTATCGTTAACGCCTTTTAACAAAACTGACTGGTTGAGTAAATGAATGCCATGTTGGCGTAATTGTTGGCAGACGCCGAATACGCGTGGGTTGAGTTCGTTGGCATGATTGCAATGTACGACTAAGGTCGTGGGTTTGCCAGTTTGCTTTAGAGCTGTTAATAGCGTGTCGGTGATGCGTGCTGGTAAAACGATAGGCAAACGGCTGTGTAGGCGTAGTCTTTTTAATTGGGGCAGGGCCGCTAAACGCGACAGTAGTGAACCTAATCGGTCGTCGTTTAATAATAGCGGGTCGCCGCCGCTTAAGATAACTTCGTGTAGATTAGAGTCGGCGCTCAAGTAATCTAATGCACTTTGTTCTTGCTGCTTGCTAAGTTGCCAGTCCGAGTATGGAAAATGACGTCGGAAACAGTAGCGGCAGTTAATTGCACAACTACCGGTATTAATCAGCAAGGCGCGTCCGTGGTATTTGTGTATCACGCCAGTAACCGCTTTGGCCGCTAAGTCACCTACCGGGTCTAGGCTAAAGCCTGATATAGTTTCGGTTTCATCAGTAGTCGGCAAAACCTGCCTTAATAATGGGTCGTTGGCATTACCTTTTTCCATGCAAGCCGCAAAGCTTAACGGTACTTTGAATGCGAAGTGTTGTTGTGCTGATAGCGAGAACGGCAGGTTTTCAATCGCCAATTCTAAGTAGTCACATAAGTCTTGCACGGTGCTAAACGCGGTTTGCAATTGTTGTTGCCAGCTTTGTTGTAACTGTTGGTTATCGGTGTCAGTGTGTGAATAAGCGTGGTTTAAATTTTCTCTCAACTCATACCTCCTTTATAATGAGCGCTTTTTACAATGTGTCATCTCTGAGGATAAAATGGCTGTTTATAGCACGAATGAGTTTAAAGCTGGGTTAAAAATCATGTTGGATAACGATCCTTGCTCGATTATCGAGAATGAGTTTGTTAAGCCTGGTAAAGGTCAAGCGTTTAACCGCGTTAAAATCAGAAACTTAAAAACGGGGCGCGTCATAGAAAGAACGTTTAAATCGGGTGATACATTAGAAGGCGCTGATGTTGTCGATGTGGCCATGCAGTATTTATATAATGACGGTGAGTTTTGGCATTTTATGGTGCAAGACACCTTCGAGCAATATCAAGCGGACGCTAAAATCGTAGGCGATGCCAATTTATGGTTAAAAGACCAAGATTCTTGCACAGTGACGTTATGGAATGATTCACCGTTAGGCGTGACACCGGCTAACTTTGTTGAATTAGAAATTATAGAAACAGACCCAGGCGTGCGTGGCGATACTTCAGGTGGCGGCGGTAAACCGGCTAAATTGACTACTGGCGCAGTGGTGCGCGTACCGTTATTCGTACAACAAGGTGAAGTGATTAAAGTCGATACGCGTACGGGCGAATATATTTCTCGCGTTAAAGACTAGTGACAGTCCTTTGGCAGCCAGCTTGTGAGCTTGACGCGCTGAGAGTGCGCGCTCAGTTATTGCAAGCGATACGTCAGTTTTTCCTGCAACGCGGCGTGTTGGAAGTCGAAACGCCGCTGTTAAGTCAAGCGGTGGCGACCGACCCACAATTAGATTTTTTTACCACACGCTTTCACCTGACGCCACACCAGCAAACGTTGTATTTACAAACGTCGCCTGAGTTTGCGATGAAGCGTTTGCTGGCTGCAGGCAGCGGTTGTATTTTTCAAATTTGTAAAGCGTTTAGAAACGGTGAAACCGGGCGAATGCATAATCCGGAATTTACTCTTTTGGAATGGTATCGTGTGGGCTTTGATTTAGCGGCGTTAATGGACGAAGTGGCGGAGTTATTGCTAATGTTGTTAGCGCCCGTCGGCATTAGTCATTGCGAGCGCATAAGCTATGCGCGGGTGTTTGAACAACACACAGGCTTAAATCCATTGGTCTTTGACGGTGAGGCATATTGTGCTTATGCGAACTCGCATGGATTGACTGATGCGAGTACGTTATGTGGTGACGACCACGCGTTGTGGCTGGATTTTTTGTTTAGTCATTGTATACAGCCGTTATTAGGTGCAGGGCAAGTGACGTTGGTCTACGGTTATCCGGCGTTGCAGTCTTCGTTGGCTAAGTTAAATCCTGACGACGCGCGCGTGACTGAGCGCGTCGAAGTGTTTGTCTCAGGCGTTGAACTTGGCAATGGTTATGAAGAGCTGACCGATGTGGTTGAGCAAGCGCGGCGTTTTGAGTTAGAAATTGCTACTCGGCAACAGCAAGGTTTGACACCGGTTATTAAAGATCAGCGTTTGCTAGCTGCGTTACAATCCGGTTTACCCACGTGCTCAGGCATTGCGATAGGTATTGATCGTCTTTTAATGTTGATGTCTGGTTTAAGCCATATCGACGCCGTGCTAGCGTTTCCTATTGCTAGAGCGTAAGCGTATCGATGGGCAGCTATGCTATAATCCCCAACAGTTTTCGTTTTAGCAGTTTTGCGCCTTTTCATGAAGAAATCCAACGTTCTTGCCCGTTTATTTTTATTAGGATGTTTATTAACACCTGTTGCTTATAGTGCCGAATCATTTACGGTTCAAGATATTCAAGTCAGAGGTTTGCAAAGAATCACACTAGGTACGGTGTTTAATTATTTACCGGTTAATGTGGGCGATCAATTTTCTGAGCAAAATATCGGACCGACTATTAAAGCCTTGTTTAAAACCGGTTTTTTTAAGGATATTTCGTTAGAGCGTGAGGGTTCGACGTTAATCGTTAACGTTGTTGAGCGCCCGGCGATAGCTAAAATCGTCTTCGAAGGTAATAAAGAGTTATCTAAGGAAGATTTGAAAAAAGCGTTAGATAAAATTGGCTTATCAGAGGGAAAAACATTTGATAAGCAAGTGTTAGATAAAGTAGAGCAAGAGTTAAGCCGACAATATTTAAGCCATGGTAAATATGGTTTGAAAATTAAGACTGAAGTTACAACCTTAACGCGTAACCGCGTCGGTATTAATATCAATATTTCAGAGGGTAAGGTTGCTAAGATTAAGCATATTAATATCGTCGGTAATACGGTTTTTGACGATGAAACCTTGTTAGACACGTTGGAGCTAAGCACAACCAATTGGTTATCGTTTTATTCCAAAGATGACCAATATTCTAAGCAGAAATTATCAGCCGATTTAGAAACCTTGCGCTCGTATTATATGGACCGGGGTTATATCAATTTCGCCATTGAATCAACGCAAGTGGCTATTACGCCCGATAAGAAAGATATTTACGTTACGATTAATGTGAAAGAAGGTGATGTTTATACGTTAGAAAAAGTTAAGCTCGCTGGTAATTTAATCGTTGCACCCGAAGAGTTGATTAAATTGGTCAGCGTGGGACCTGGCGAAACTTTTTCGCGTAAAAACGCGACCGAAACCTCTAAAGCCATTTCGGATCGCTTAGGTGATGATGGTTATGCCTTTGCTAACGTCAATATGGTGCCGGAAATTAATGAGGCTACTAAAACGGTTGCAATGACATTTTTCGTCGATCCAGGCAAGCGGGCTTATGTTCATCATATTAATATGAGCGGCAACACGAAAACCCGTGATGAGGTGTTGCGTCGCGAAATGCGGCAAATGGAGTCGAGTTGGGCATCTAGCTCGAAAATTGAGCGCTCCAAAACCCGCTTAGAGCGTTTGGGTTATTTTGAATCCGTAAACGTGGAAACGCCGCAAGTACCTGGCACTAACGATCAAATCGACGTTAATTTTGCCGTGACCGAAAAAGCATCTGGTAACTTGTCGGCGGGTATTGGCTTTTCACAGGTACAAGGCATTGTGTTAAATGCCAATATTTCTCAAGATAACGTGTTCGGTTCGGGTAAGCGCATTAACGTTGCGTTTAACAACAGTAATTATTTGACCAGTTATCAATTAGGCTTTTTTAATCCGTATTTTACGACCGATGGCGTCAGCGTCGGTTATAACTTAGGCTATACCAAGCGTAATGCCGGACAAATCAATATTGCTAACTATTCGACTAGCGTGATTAATGCCGGTATGGATTTTGGTATACCGTTAAACGAATTTGATCAATTTCGTTTTGGGTTTGATGCTAAACACACGGATTTAAGTACCACTAATTATTCATCTACGCAGATCAGTGATTTTATTAACAACCAAGGCGATAGCTTTTTTACCTTTTCGCCGACGTTTAGCTGGACACATGATACGTTAAACCGTGCGATTTTTCCGTCCAGTGGCGGACAACAACGCATTACCGGTTTAATTAGCGTACCAGGTAGTGATTTGCAGTATTATAAAGTCAGTTATAAGCATCAGCTCTATTTGCCATTAGCCAAAGATTTGACGTTTAGACTGCAAGGCGAAGCGGCTTACGGCGATGGTTATGGCAGTACGGGGAACTTGCCGTTTTTTGAAAACTATTTCGGTGGGGGTACCGGTTCGGTTCGTGGCTTTAAAAACAATACCTTAGGGCCTAGAGACTCAAATTCGTATCCATTAGGAGGCTCAACTAAAATCATCGGTAATGCTGAATTGTTTTTCCCTGTGCCGTTTTTACCGGAAACCAAATCAGTGCGCTTAGGTACGTTTTTTGATGCGGGTACGATTAATAACAGTCTCTCAATCGATGAGCTACGCTATTCAGCGGGTATTTCAGGTGAATGGTTATCTCCGTTTGGTGCCTTATCAGTCAGTGCTGCCGTTCCGTTAAATACCGGTTCAACCACCTATGTGGACAATGACGGTAAGACGGTCACAATTGGCGACCAAGAGCAATTATTCCAATTTAACTTTGGGCAAAATTTCTGATAAGTGCTTTTAGTTTAATTAGCTTATCCCCTATAATTCTCAACTATCAACATTTTTCTCTTTAAATATAAAATCGGAGACAGACCGTACAATGAAAACCAAATTAGCCTTAGCCCTGGGTTTGCTTATGGCAGCCAATGTTAGTTATGCTGACTTAAAAATTGGCTTCGTCAATATTCCCGCCGTTTTAGAAAAAGCTCCTCAAGCCGAAAAAGCCAAAAAACGTTTAGAACAAGAGTTTTCTCCGCGTGATAAACAGTTAGTTGCTCAGCAAAAAGATATTCAAAGCAAAGAAGAACGTTTAAGCAGAGACTCGGCAGTCATGGGTGAAACTGAGCGTTCTAACTTAGAAAAAGATATTTTGAATAAAAAGCGCGATATTAAGCGCTCACAGCAAGAATTCAGCGAAGATTTTAATGCGCGCAAAAACGAAGAGTTGGGTAAATTACAACGTCGTATTGTTGAGGCGATTCGTACGATTGCGAAAGAACAAAACTTCGATTTATTGTTAACCGATGGTGTTATTTACGCGAGTGAACAAATCGATGTGACTGCGCAAGTGCAACAAAAACTGACGTCTATGCCTGAGTAACATGCGGTATACCTTTGTAAACGACTCCAACCCTAAAGTACCTTACCATGTCTATCAAACTAGATATTCTTAAAATACAAGACTTTTTACCGCACCGTTACCCATTTCTGTTAGTCGATAAAGTGGTCGAGTGTCAGCCTGGAGTGAGTTTACTTGGGGTTAAAAATGTAACGTATAACGAGCCTTTTTTCCAAGGCCATTTTCCGCAAAAGCCTATCATGCCTGGGGTTTTGATTTTAGAAGCGTTAGCGCAGGCGACTGGCTTATTAGCCTCTGAAACGGCGGGTGATGAGCTAGGCGGCATGATTTATTATTTAGTCGGTATTGATGGGGCAAAATTTAAACGTCCTGTAGTACCTGGCGATCAACTTATGTTGTCGGTGCGCTTTTTGAAAAGTAAACGCAATATTTGGGCATTTGATTGTCATGCCGAAGTCGACGGTGAATTTGTTGCCAGTGCTGAAATCCGTTGCGCTGCTGTGGTCGAATAAGTGATTGACTCAACTGCTATTATAGATAGTCGTGCAGAATTAGCCGACGGTGTATCAGTAGGTGCTTATACTGTAATAGGTCCTGATGTTAAAATCGACACAGGCACAGTGATTGGCTCGCATGTGGTGATTAAAGGCCCTACAAAAATTGGTAAACACAATAAAATTTATCAATTTTCCTCCATAGGCGAAGACCCGCAAGATAAAAAATACGCGAATGAAATTACCCGTTTAGAAATTGGCGACCGCAACATCGTGCGCGAGTTTTCTTCTATGCATAGAGGTACGGTACAAGACCATAGCGTAACCCATATTGGCAGTGACAATTTATTCATGGCGTATACCCATGTCGCCCATGATTGCATTATTGGCGATCATGTCATTATGGCCAATGGTGCATCATTGGCTGGGCATGTGCGCTTGAATAGTTACGCTATTTTGGGCGGTTTTACCCTAGTGCATCAGTTTACCCAGATTGGTCAATACAGTTTCGCGGCGATGGGTAGTGCGATTACACAGGATATTCCGCCGTTTGTTATGGTGGGCGGCAAGCCAACTCGTCCACATGGTATTAATTCAGTCGGCATGGAGCGTAATGGCATTTCTGCCGAGGATATTCGCCTCATTCGGAAAGCCTACAAAATCATTTATAAAATGAATTTACGCTTAGAAGATGCGATAGACCAAATGGAAGATTTAGCCGGTGATAGCAAAGAGTTATCTGATATGGTTAGCTTTTTGCGCAATGTTACGCGCGGTATTTTACGTTAAATGCTAATCGCAGGCGTAGATGAAGCCGGGCGCGGACCTTGGGCGGGTCCTGTGTTTACCGCTGCGGTCATTTTAAATCCCGAACACCCTATTGCGGGCTTAGCCGATTCAAAAACCTTAAAACCGGCTAAGCGTGAGCAATTAGCTGAGCAAATTCAGCAGCATGCGTTAAGTTTTGCTATTGCCTCGGCATCGGTCGAGGAAATAGACGAGCTTAATATCTTACAAGCCACCTTATTAGCCATGCAGCGCGCCGTAGCGGGCTTAACGCTAATTCCTCATCAAGTGCTAGTCGATGGTAATCGAGTTCCGAAGCTCGCTATGCCAGCGCAAGCCATTATCAAAGGCGATAGCCTCATTCAAGCGATTAGTGCCGCGTCTATTTTAGCGAAAGTCGCTAGAGACCGCTTAATGCTTGAATATCATCAAATCTACCCTGATTTTGCTTTTCATCAACATAAAGGCTATGGCACGGCACAACACGCTAAGGAATTAAAAACTTTTGGTGTGTTAGCCGTGCATAGAAAATCATTTAAACCGATTAGAGAATTACTTTGCTGACTTGGGCTGTAGCACTTTTAGTCTGTTGACGCTTTTTTGATTGAACCTTTTTCAATTCTTAGGAAATAACGTTGCAAGGGCCGTTTAAAAACGCGTCCGGCTCGGTTCTGGTGTTTAGCACCGGGGTTGTTTATTTTCCATAGTTAACCGTGAATACCTAAGAAACCTATTACGATGAGGAGAACAGAAATGAGTCTAGCACAGAGCAAGCAAAAGGCGGGGCAGGGGGCTTTTAAATGGTCAGCATTATCGACTGCCATGTTTTTAGCTTTAGTCGCAGGTCAAGCCCAAGCGGATAATCATTCAAGCACAATCGCGTTAAATAAAAGCGAAACACAATTATTAAACATCAACCAGGATAGCCATTCGGTCACGGTGTTTAAAGTCAATTTAGGGGCGAATAACGCTAATGCTTTAAAAAAATTGGCTGAGATTCAAGTGGGCTTTGAGCCACAATGCGTCACGATTAAGCCCGATGATAGCGAAGCGTATGTAACGACCGCTGATGGTAATGTGTCGGTCATTTCGTTGGCAGAAGGGGATGGCGTTGGTGCATAAATAAATTGATGGTTATTCTGTCCCTATCACCATTTTCA